>NZ_DASURI010000319.1:0-7005 GCF_036280135.1 Longimicrobium sp. | reverse complement strand
GCCTTCGTCACGAGCGAGCTGCGGACGGCCTTCCAGATGGGCTTCGTCCTCTTTCTCCCCTTCATCGTCATCGACCTGGTGGTGGCGTCGGTGCTGATGAGCATGGGGATGATGATGCTGCCGCCGGCCATGATCGCCCTGCCGTTCAAGCTGCTGCTGTTCGTCCTGGTGGACGGGTGGGCGCTGGTGGTGCAGGGCCTGGTGAACTCCTTCCGCTGAGGCCGACGCGATGTCGCACCTGATGATCGTGGACCTGGCGCGCCAGGCCATCCTGACCGCCCTCCTGGTCGCCGGGCCCCTGCTGGCCGTGGCGCTGGGCGTGGGCTTGGTGATCAGCCTGTTCCAGGCCCTCACGCAGATCCAGGAGCAGACGCTGTCGTTCGTGCCCAAGCTCATCGCCATCGCGTGCGTGTTCCTGGTGGCGCTGCCGTGGATGCTGCAGGTGCTGGGCAAGTACACCACGGAGCTGTTCCGCTCCCTGCCCACGCTGCCCCACTGATGCAGGCCGCACCGGGCACGCTGGGCGTGCTGGACCCCGCGAGCTTCGCGGCGCTGGTGCTGGTGTCGTCCCGCGTGGGCGGGCTGGTGCTGGTGGCGCCCGTCTTCTCCGCCAAGACGGTCCCCGTGCGCGTGCGGACCATGCTCGTGATCCTGCTCTCGCTGCTGCTGCGCCCGGCCGTGCTGGGTGCCGCCCCGGCGGAGGGGCTGGCCGTGACGCCCGTGGCCGTGCTGGGCGAGGTGATGGCGGGGCTGGCCATCGGGCTGGGGGCGGCCGTGTTCGTGGGCGCGGCGGAGCTGGCGGGCGACCTGGCCGCCATCCACGCCGGCCTGAGCGGCGCCGCCCTGCTGGACCCGCTGAACCGCACCTCCATCCCCGCGCTGGGCCAGCTGACGCAGCTGCTTGCCGTCGCCGTCCTCCTCGCGACGGACGGCCACCTGCTGATGCTGCGCGCCCTGGGCGAGTCGCTGACGGCGCTGCCGCCGGGCTCCCCGATGGACCTGCGGGGCGGGGCCGGGGCGATGGTCGGATTGGGGAGCGGGCTGTTCGCCGCGGGGCTGCGCTTCGCGGGGCCCGTCGTGGCGGCCGTGCTCGTGGCCAACACGGCGCTGGCGCTGCTGGGCCGCGCGGCGCCGCAGCTGAACGTGCTGTCCGTCGCGTTCCCCGTGCAGATCGCCGTGGGCCTGTTCGCCCTGGCCGCCGCGCTGCCGTTCCTGGCCCCCGCCTTTTCCGCGTGGGGCGACGGGTACGCCGAGATGCTGGGCACCGTCTTCGCCGCCCTGTCGGGAGGAGGCCGCTGATGTCGGACATGGAAAAGACCGAGGCCCCTACTCCCAAGCGTCGGCAGGACGCGCGCGAGGAAGGCCGCATTCCCCGCAGCCAGGAGCTGGGCACGGCCATCCTCATGCTGGCCAGCGCGTGGATGCTGGGCTCCATGGGCCCGCGCCTGGGCGCCGCGCTCACGGGGGTGATGGGGAGCGGCCTGGCCGCGATCGACAGCGCCCCGATGGATGCGAAGGGCGCCGCCACGCTGCTGCAGGAGAGCGCGTGGATGGCCGTGGGCGGCGCGCTGCCGCTCATGCTGGCGCTCACGCTCACGGCCGGGCTGGCCGGCGCGGCGCAGGCGCGCGGCGTGGTGAGCCTCAAGGCGCTGGCCCCCAAGTGGGAGCGGGTGAGCCCCGCGCAGAACGGCAAGCGCCTCGTGGGCGCGCAGCCGCTGATGGACCTGCTCAAGTCCGTGCTCAAGCTGGTGATCGTGGGAATGGCCGTGCGCGGCACCCTGGCGCAGGCGTGGAGCGACGTGCTGTCGCTGGCCCAGCGCAGCCCCATGGCCATCCTGCACGTGGTGCGGGAGCACGCGCACACGCTGATGATGAACGCGGCCCTTTCGTACCTGGTGCTGGCCGCGGCGGACTACGGCTGGCAGCTGTGGCAGTTCGAAAAGCAGCTGCGCATGAGCCGCGAGGACGTGAAGCAGGAGATGAAGCAGAGCGAAGGCGACCCGCTGCTCAAGGCGCGCATGCGCAGCGCGGGCCGGGCCCTCGCCCGAAAGCTGATGCTGGCGGACGTGCCCAGGGCCGACGTCGTCATCACCAACCCCACGCACATTGCCGTGGCCATCAAGTACGATCCCGCAAAGGCGCCCGCCCCGTACGTGCTCGCCATCGGCCAGCGCAAGGTGGCGGAGCGCATCAAGGCCGCGGCCAGGGAAGCCGGCGTGCCCATGGTGGAGAACCGTCCGCTCGCCCGCGCGCTGCTCGCGTCGGCGCAGGTGGGGACCATGATCCCGCCCGACCTGTACGTGGCCGTGGCCGAGGTGCTCGCGTTCGTCATGCGCCAGCGGGGCCGCGTGCCCGCGGGGGCCCGATGAGCACGCGCGCCCTTCCCGCGCCGGCCGGCGCGGCCCCCGCGGGACGCAAGTCGGAGCTGGGGCTGGCCATCGCCGTCGTCTTCGTCATCGCGCTGCTGGTGCTGCCCCTGCCGGCCGTCATGCTGGACCTGCTGCTGGCGGCCTCCATCGGCAGCTCGCTGGTGGTGCTGCTGGTGGCGCTGTACTCGGCGGAGCCCCTGGAGTTCAGCTCGTTTCCGTCGCTGCTGCTCATCCTGACCCTGTTCCGCCTGGCGCTCAACGTGAGCAGCACGCGGCTCATCCTCACGGACGGGCACGCGGGGCGGGTGATCCAGGCGTTCGGCGAGTTCGTCATCGGCGGCAACTACGCCGTGGGCGTGGTGATCTTTTTGATCCTCATCGCCATCAACTTCATCGTCATCACCAAGGGCGCCGGGCGCGTGGCAGAGGTCGCCGCGCGGTTCACCCTGGACGCCATGCCGGGCAAGCAGATGGCCATCGACGCCGACCTGGGCGCGGGGCTCATCGACGAGTCCGAGGCCCGCCGCCGCCGCGAGGACATCGCCCGGCAGGCGGAGTTCTACGGCGCCATGGACGGCTCGTCCAAGTTCGTCAAGGGCGACGCCGTGGCGGGGCTGCTCATCACGGGCATCAACATCGTCGGCGGCATCTTCATCGGCGTGGTGCAGCGCGGCATGCCCATCGGCGACGCCCTGGCCACGTTCACCATGCTCACCGTGGGCGACGGCCTGGTGACGCAGATCCCGGCCCTCGTGCTTTCGACGGCGGCGGGCCTGATGGTGACGCACACCAGCGGCGGCACGCACATGGGCGTGGCCCTGGGCCGCCAGCTGAGCGCGCACCCCCGGGCCCTGTGGATCGTGGCCGCCGTGCTGATGGCGTTTGGCCTGATGCCCGGGCTGCCCATGCTGCCGTTCGTGGCCCTGGCGGGCGCGGCGGCCATGATGGCGCGCGGGGCGGAGCGGCAGATCCGCACCAGGGCGGAGGCGGAGGCCGTGCAGGTGGCCGCGGCCGAAACGGCGGCCCTCCCCAAGCCGGCCGCGACGACGGTGCAGGAGCTCGTCCAGGTGGACCCCGTCGAGGTCGACGTCGGCTACGCGCTCATCCCGCTCATCGACGAGCGCCAGGGCGGCGAGCTCATGGAGCGCATCGGCCTCCTGCGCCGCCAGGCGGCGCTGGAGCTGGGCATCCTGGTGCCGCCCGTCCGCATCCGTGACGACGTGCGCCTGCCGGCCAACGAGTACGTGGTCAAGCTGCGCGGGACCGAAGTGGCCCGCGGCGAGGTGATGCCGCGCTTCCTGATGGCGCTGGACACGGGCGGCGTGGCGCGGCAGGTGGAGGGGATGGACGCGGTGGATCCCAGCTTCGGCATGCCGGCGCGGTGGATCAGCGGCAACCGGCGCGTGGAGGCGGAGTCGTACGGCTACGTCGTCGTGGAGCCGGCGACGGTCATGGCCACGCACCTGATGGAGACGCTCAAGGGCAACGCGGCCGAGCTGCTGGGCCGCCAGGAGGTGCGCGAGATGGTGGATGCGCTCGCCAGGACGCACCCGGCGCTCGTGGAGGAGGTCATCCCCGCCAAGGTGAGCCTGGGCACGCTGCACCGCGTGCTGCAGCGCCTGCTGCGGGAGCGGGTGCCCGTCCGCGACCTGGTGACCGTCCTGGAGGCGGTGGGCGACGCGGCCGAGCAGAGCCGCGACCCCGAGCACCTGACGGAGTTCGTGCGCCGCGCCCTGGGCAACGTCATCGCCCGGCAGCACACGGACGGCACGGGCGCGCTCACGGCCATCACCGTGGGCCCGCGGATGGAGCACGCGCTCATGGCGCTCTTCACCCCGCGCGCGGGCCAGGCGCCCAGCGCCCTGCTGAACCCGGACGTGCTGGCGGAGCTGCTGCGCCGCCTGCACGCCATGGCCACGCAGCGCGGCGACGGACGCCCGCTCCCCCTGCTGGTCTCTCCCGCGCTGCGCGTGGGCGTGCGGCGCCTGGTGGAGCCCGTGTTCCCGCAGCAGGCCGTGATCTCGCTGGCGGAGCTGCCGGCCGCCGCCACCCTGCACGCGGCCGCCACGTGGGAGCTGGACGATGCGGCTTGAGACCTTTCGTGGCGCCTCGCTCGTCCGCGTCTTCGAGGACGTGCGCGAGGCCCTGGGCGACGACGCCATGGTCGTCCGCACCCGCGTGCTGCGCGAGGGCCGCGTCCACGCCGTGGAGGTGATCGCGGCCAAGGCGGCGGAGGTGGAAGCGTTCCGTCGGACGCTGGACCCGGGTCCGCTCGAGTTCTCGGCGGAGGGCGGCTGGCCCCTGGTGATGGGCATCGTGGGGCCCAGCGGGGCGGGGAAGACGGCGGCCGTGGCGCGGCTGGCGGCGGGGGACTTCGCGGACCGGCCCGTTGGCATCCTCCTCCTGGGCGGCCACCGGATCGGCACGGCGGACGTGATCCGGTCCCTGCGGCCGGACGTGACGATCGAGACGGCGGCGGACGCGGAGGGGCTGGACGAGGCGCTGCTGCGGCTGTGCGAGTGCGCCGTGGTCCTCGTCGACACGCCGCCCCTGGCGCCGCGTGACGGCGGGGCGGGGGACCGGTGGATGGCCCTGCTGCGCCGGGCGGAGCCGAAGGAAGTGCACCTGGCCCTGGCCGCCGGGCTGCGGACGGAGGTCGCGACGGTGATCCGCGAGGACTACCTGCCGGCGAATCCCACGCACCTGCTGCTCACCAAGCTGGACGAGGTGCCGGGCGGCGCGGGCGCGGCCGAGATCCCCCTGCGGATGGAGATGCCCGCCCGCTGGGTGAGCGACGCGCCGGAGACGATGGCCCCCCTGCGGACGGCCGTGCCGCGGATCCTGGACCTGCTGGGGGTGGAACCGGCCGAGCAGAAGGCGGCCGCATGAGCCCCTCCATCAAGCACCGGGTGCGCCACGTGGTCGTGGCCAGCGGGCAGGCCGGCGCGGGAAGCAGCACGGTGGCGGCGCTCCTCGCCTTTGCCCTGGCGGGGCCGGAGCGCAAGGTGCTGCTGCTGGACGGCGCGGGGGACGGGGCGCTGGCGGAGCTGCTGCGCGTGCCCAAGGGGGCCGCCGCGTGGCCCGTGGGCGGCGGGGTGACGCTGGGCGATCCGCGGGCGGAGATGAGCCGCGCCGCGTGGGAATTGACGGTGACGGACGCGGGCTGGGCCTGGGACGCGGTGGCGGATGCCTGCGCGGAAGGCGCGGACCTGCTGCTGGCCGTGGCCGCGCCGGACCGGGCCGCCCTGGCCGGCTGCTACGCGATGATGAAGGCGATGGCGGTGGCGTTTCCGTCGGTGACGGTGCAGGCGGTGCTCAACCGGCACCGCGCGGGCACCCGCGGCGGCGACGACGAGCTGCGGGGGGCCGTGCAGCGGTTCCTCGGCTGGCGGATGGGGCGGCCCTGGCTGCTCCCCGAAGATGCGTGCCTTGGGGCGGGCACCCGCGGCGGAATGCCGCTGGCCGACGCCGCCGAAGGCTCCGATGTGGCGGCCGCGGTCGACGAGATCGCGACCACGATCCTGGACGGCGGACGAGGCGCCCACGCCGGGCGCATGCCGAACGACATACACGCGCGGGTCTGAACCATGACGTACTCCCTTTCTGCTTCCGCTCCCGCGGCGCCGGCCCGTCCGGCGCCCGCCGCCGGCCTGTCCGAGAGCGCCCTGGCCGAGCACCTGGGGCTGGTGCACCACGTGGCGCGGCAGCTCAAGCGCGGCCTGGCCGCCGACGCCGACCTGGAGGAGCTGGTGAGCGCGGGCACGCTGGGGCTCATGGAGGCCGCCCGCGGCTTTGACCCCTCGCGGGGGCTGGCCTTCAGCACGTTCGCGGCGCCGCGCATCCGCGGCGCCATCCTGGACGAGCTGCGCCGGCACGATCCCCTGCCGCGCTCCGTGCGCCGCCGCAGCCGCGATACGTCCTCCGCCCGCGAGGCGCTCACCCGCGAGCTGGGCCGCGCGCCCAGCGACCGTGAGCTGGCGGCGCACATGGGCGTGGACCTGGAGACGTTCAGCCGCTGGCGGGCGGACGCGGAGGGCGGCGTGCGCATCAGCATCGACCGTCCCGTGCGCGACGGCGACGAGCGCTCGCCCGCGCCCATGGACGTGCTGCACGACGAGGACGCGCCCACGGTGGAGGACCGCATCAACCGCCAGGAAGAGGCGGCCCTGCTGCGCGACGCCATCCTGGGGCTCAAGGACCAGGAGCGCGTGGTGCTGTCGCTGTACTACTTCGAGGAGATGAAGCTGCACGAGATCGCCACGGTGCTGGAGGTGACGGAGTCGCGCGTGTCGCAGATCCGGACCAAGGCGCTGGCGCGGCTGCGGGTGGAGCTGGCGGTGCTGCGGGCGGCGTGAACTGCAGGGAATAGGGAACAGGGAATAGGGAATAGCCTGCAACGGCGGAACTGCGGATTACAGGGGACAGGGTACAGCGGGCAACGGCGGGTTTGCTGCGGGCCGCCGGCGCGGTACACCAAGGCGGCCAAGCGGCAGCCGGCGTGAACGAAACGCAGCTCAACCGTTCCGGAATTCGGCCCCACCAGCCGAAGGTGGCAGATGCAGGCGCGACCGCACGCGCAACCGACGCCGAATCGTCAGTGTGCGCAGCCTGCACGAGGGGATCGACACCTTCGCAC
>NZ_DASURI010000318.1:0-2567 GCF_036280135.1 Longimicrobium sp. | reverse complement strand
CGGGCACTTTCCCGTGCCGCCGCCGGCCGTGCTCAACCTGCTCAAGGGCATTCCCGTCACGGACCCCGAGTTCCAGGGCGAGTGCACCACCCCCACGGGCGCCGCGCTGCTGCAGGCGCTCACGGGGGGCACGCCGCCGCCCGCCACCTACACGCCCGTGGCCAGCGGCTTCGGCGCCGGCACGCGCGACCCGCAGGACCGGCCCAACGTGCTGCGGCTGGTGCTGATCGAGCCGCAGGGCGGGGGCAGCGAGGGGATCGTCGTGGTGCAGTGCGACGTGGACGACCTGCCCGCCGAGTACGTGCCGCCCCTGCTGCAGTCCGTGCTGGACGCCGGCGCGGCCGACTGCACGGCGCAGCCCCTGGTGATGAAGAAGGGCCGGCCCGGCGTGCGCATCGAGGCGCTGGCCAGCCCCGAGATGCTGGAGGCCGTCACGGCCGCCCTGTTCCGCGGCGGCTCCACCATCGGGCTGCGCTATTGGCCCGCCGGGCGGCGCGTGCTGCCGCGGACGGTGGAGACCGTGACCTGGCGCGGGCAGGAGATCCGCGTCAAGCGCAGCGCCCTCCCCGGCGGGGGCGAGCGCGCCAAGCCCGAGTTCGACGACGTGGCCCGCGCCGCCGCGCAGCTGGGCGTGACGCCCCTGGAGGCGTACCGCGCCCTGCTGTCCGACGGCGTGGCCCGCGAGAGCTGACCGGCCCCGCGGCCGGTCCGGTGCCGCCCGCCCCGCGGGGGAGGGCGCTATCCTATCCATCCAACGGAGGATGCAGATGAAGATCGATCGTGGCCTGCTCATGACGCTGGCCGCCGCGACGCTTACCGCGGCCTGCGCCAGCGCCGGCGCTACCGGCGGCGGAGCGGGAGGGGGAGGGCCGCGCGTGTCCGTGGCCGCGCCCGATGTGACCTGCTCCACGGGCCGCCTGTCCGGCACCCCGGCGGCCGATTCCGCGGCCAGCATCCTGGCCCTCATCAACACGGCCGCCGACAGCGCGCAGGCCGCCCAGTACGCGCAGTCCCGCCAGGTGGCCGGCCGCGCCATCGCGGGTGACCCCACCAACGCGTACGGCTACTACCTGGCCGGCCAGGCCGCCCTGGGCACGGCCGACTACGCCGACGCGGATTCGCTGCTGCGCCGCTCCAAGGAGCTGTGCCCGGAGCTGGGCGCGTACGACGTGGACCGCCTGCTGGCCGGCGGCGCCGCCCTGGCGTTCGACCGCGCGCAGACGGCCATCCAGGCCGGTGACACCACCACCGCCGTGGCCGGGTACGAGACGGCCCTGCGGATGGACCCCACCAACTACCCGGCCGAGTTCTACCTGGGCCTGGTGGCGTTCGGCCGGCAGAACACGGACGAGTCCGTGCGCCGCTGGCGCCGCGTGGCCACCATCATCGACGCGCTGCCGGCCGACTCGTCGGCGCAGGTGAACGCCGACCGCGCCGGCGCCCGCGCCAACGCCATCAACGCGCTCACCTTTGCGTCGCGCCAGTACCTGGAGCGCGAGCAGACGGCCCAGGCCGCGCAGCTGCTGCAGGAGCTTTCGCGCGACCTGCCCAACAACGCCGACGTGGCCTACTACTACGCGCTGGCGCTCAACACGCAGCAGCGCTGGCAGGAGCTGCTCCCGGCCGCGCAGCGCGCCGTGGAGATGGCGCCCCTGAACTACGGCGCCCTGGTGCTCATGTACAACGGCTACGCGGGCCAGTCGCAGGCCGCCGCGGCCGCCGGGCAAAACGCCCAGGCCAGCGAGCTGGGCCGCCAGGCGGCCCTGGTGCGCCAGCGCCACGACAGCCTGCCCGTGCAGATCGAGCAGCTGCAGGTGGACGTGGAAGACACCAACACGGCCATCCGCGGCGTGGCCGTGGGCACGGGCCGCACGGCGCCGGTGACGGTCGAGTTCACGCTGCACGGCGCCAGCGGCCCCCTGGGCACCGGCCGCACCACCATCACCCCCCCCGCCGAGGCCGACGCGCAGTCGCGCTTCGAGCTCACGGTGGACAACACGCAGGCGGTGACGGGCGTGACCTACCGCGTCGTGGGCGGCTGATTCGCCCCGGCTGATTTCGGTGGATGTGCGCGAGGGCGGGCCCGGCGACCGGGCCCGCCCTCTTCGCGTATGTGAGTGTGATATGGGGAGAGGATGGATCACGCCGACAGCGGGCCGCCCCACCCCCCGGCCCCCTCCCCGCTCGTTCCTCGCTGAGAGGGGGAGAACTGCGTACGTGTCTGCTCCGATTTGATTTCCTGAGGGAGGCGCCGCGCGATCTTGTTCGTGCGGATTCCATGGCGCCGACCGAAGGATCTCCTCTCCCGCGCACGGCGACAGACGCGCGGCAGGATCCGGCCCGCCGTCTTCCGTCGCGGGGCATAGGCCGAGCGGAGGCAGGCAAGATCCTTCGGGGCCGCATGCATCCAGAGGCGATCAGGTCCGTGAGGGCCCCTCAGGAAGACAACGACGCCGATTTGATTTCCTGAGGGAGGCGCCGCGCGATCTTGCCCGTGCGGATTCCATGGCGCCGACCGAAGGATCTCCTCTCCCGCGCACGGCGACAGACGCGCGGCAGGATCCGGC
>NZ_DASURI010000317.1:0-12317 GCF_036280135.1 Longimicrobium sp. | reverse complement strand
GCCGGGTGCCGGGGTGTCGGAGGTGCCGGGCGCCGGGGTGCCGGGGTGCCGGGGTGCCGGGGTGTCGGAGGTGCCGGGGAGCCGGGAAGTCGGGCGCCGGGGTGCCGAGGGTGTCGGGGATTCCGGCGAAGGCGGATCCATGGAGCAGCGGATTCGCTGCATTGTTGCTACGATGTACGAGGAGGCACGGCTGCTCCCGGCTAGGTGAGACGCGGAAAGGTCCGCTACCATAGGCGTGGGCTTTCCGCTCGAGGCTTCGATGCGGGGTAACACTTTTTGCCGTTCTCAACAAAGACGAAGCTTTCGATCGCTCGCCATGACCACCCTCCATGAGCATCTCGGGCAACTCGTACGCTACGCTCCGCCGGGCACCCTGGTCCCTGTGGATTCGTTGGCCGAACTCCTTCGTGTCTACACGGACGAGCCGAAACGACCGGCTCCGGCCGGGCTCTCGCTCGGGGAGGTTGCCGAGCTCTTCGCACGGGTAGTCGACGGCCAGCGCAAGGTGCCCCAGGAAGGAACGGTGCGGAAGTGGATTCGGACCGGGCTGCGTGGCGTGAAGCTCAAGGCCTACCGGGCGGGGCGGCATTTGCGCGTTTTGGAGAGTGATTTCGAATCTTTCGTCCGGGCACTCTCCGAGGCACGCGCCGCGCCCAAGGAGAAGCGCGATCCGGTCGTCGATCGCCCCGCCGGTGCTGCACAGCCGGAAACGGAGTTGGAGGCCTACCTGACGCATTACCGCCACGGCGCACGTCCACGAGCACGGCCGAGGGTTCCCGGAGGGGCCTCGGCTCATACCGCTCGACCGGGACGGCGGGCGCGCTCCTGAACCGCTACGCCCGTGGCCGAGCTTCGGCCCAGGGTCGAAACGACGAGGTCCCCGGCAAAGGTTGGCCGCAACCGCCGGCCGCCTCTCCGGGGACCTCCTTCATTTTGCTTACCGGCGGCTTCAGCTCGCGAGCGCGAGTTCTCCGTCTATGGGCCGCCGATCGCTCTGGGCGGGTTGACGTCCGCGGGGTAGCTGGTGCACCCGCGGGTAATCGGTGGCGATCTGTTCGGACGTCACCTCCGTCCAGCAAACGACCTCTGGGATCACATGCTGGAAGCGGCTTCCCCGTCCCGTGCCGGCCCGACGGACGAGACCGCGGGCGATAAGTTGCTCCCTGATGTAGAAGAACGTCCCAACAGCTTGCCCCGAAAGCTGCTGCCACTCCTTCGCCGTCGCGCCACGCGCTGGCAGCGAGTCCAGTACCTCACGCCACCGCGGCGCGAGGCGATGGGCGGCGCGCAGGAGAGGCTCGAACTGCGACGCCCATTCCTCCCAGCGGTACTCCACGTGCTCGCGGCGCTGCCGGATCGACCCGATCCGCACGTAGACCTCCTGGAGCATCCTGAGCGAGCTGTGCCCCATCTCCTGCTGGACAGTCCAGTCGGAGACTGGCGCTCCCCCGTCGAGCGTCTGGATGCGCGCACTCGCGTAAGTGACGCGGAAGACCTTTAGCCGCACCCGCTCGGCAGACCACCCCACGTCCGCCGCAATCTCGTCCAACCACTTCCGGCAGTCCTTGCCGTCGAACAGACGCGGCCCGTCGGGGGCGTGTGGTCCCGCCAGATACTCCTCTAGGATGCCCCGCAACTGCGGCCACATCGGAACACGGCGAGCCGTGCCGCGGACCTTGTTGACGTTCTGCCGCGTTGCATTGGGCCGGAACCAGACCCAGTTATCGGCGAAGTCCAGGTCGGCCTTTTCCAACCCGGCAACCTCGCTGCCGCGCCCGCCGGTCAACAGGTGGACGGCCATCCGGACGTAGTTCTGAGCGCGGCTCCGGGTCCGATGGGCACCCCGGCGCGCGACTTCCAGCAGCAGTGCCGCTTCGCCGATCTCCAGGAACGGGGTGAGCTTGTAACTCGGCGTCGGCCGCTCGTCGGGATCCAGCCGGTCCACGGGGTTCTCGGGGATCCGTTCCTCGCGCCACGCCCGCCGCAGCATGCTGTTCAGCGTGTGCAGGTACTTCGCACGCGTCCCGTCCGACAGGCGCCCGGAGCGCCCGCCGACGCGCTTGCCGATCACAGGTGGAGGTGTCGTCTCCAGATGGTTGAGCCATGCGCGGACGTCCGCCGTCGTGATGTCGCGCAGGTGGTGCTTGCCCCGGCCCGAGAGAAACCGGGTGGCGTGAATGAGGTGCTTCTTCCGTTCCTCAAGCACCCGCGCGGTCAGGGCGCGGCCGCGCTTCCGGCGCTTCTCCAAGCAAGCAAGATGGTAGCCTGCAAACGCCGCGATCCGGCCGAGCGGATCATCTGCCGGCGTGCCTTCAGGATGGGCGCGCTTCGCTGCCTCAAGCTCGGCGAGGCGCAGAGCACACAGCCGCACCGCCTCATCGAGATCAGAGGTCGCGGCGCCCGCACCCTCAGGCCGGAGCGCCTCCTGCCGGCCGCCCCAGGGGGCGAAGTCGCGGAAGTCGGCGTAGGCACGTCCGTTTTTCCAGTAGATTCGAGACTTGCGTGGACGGGGCATGGGTCGCTGCACGGTAAGTGGTCCCCCAGGGTTTGTTACCCCGGTTTGTTACCGGCAGCGGAATTCGGTTGCTGAAACGCGAACGCGTCCAGGACCATGCTGCCGGTCTGGACGCGTTTACTGTGCGTGTAAGTATATGGAGCGTGCGGGGTTCGAACCCGCGACCTCTCGGTTGCAAACCGAGTGCTCTCCCAGCTGAGCTAACGCCCCTCGACTTTTTGACCTTCCGCTTGCAAAGCGGATGCTCTCCCAGCTGAGCTAACGCCCCTCCAGACGCGTAACTTAGCGGAAATCCGGCCCGTTTTCAACCCCGGGCCGCATCGCCTCGTCTTCGGACGGCGGCAGCTCGGCGCGCAGGGTGGCGATCCAGGCAGGCGGCTCCAGCCCCAGCTCCCGAAAGCTGCGCTCCCGCTCGTCCAGGAAGTTGCGTTCGACCCGGACGTGCACGGCTTTCGGATAGAAGTTCAGCAGGAGATCCACCAGGATGCGCGCCTCGTGCTCACCCGCGGCAGCCCACTGGGCGGCGTGGTCGGCGAACCACGCGCGCAGCTTGCGCAGCGTGCGGGCCTGCGGCTCGTTGCCCTCGTGGATGAACGAGCGCACGGTCATGGCCGAGATGTCGATCTCGTCGCCCACCCGGCGCAGCGACGAGGCCTGGACAGCCCGGGTCACCGCGTCGCGGATCACCGCCACGGACGCGCGAAGCTCGGGTGAAGGCGTCATGCGCCCACCCTCGCCGGCACCCGGCAGTGTGAAATCTGTAAGAAAATGTTAGAATTACACTGGACAGCTTATCCAGTTTGGAATCTCCGTGCAAGTCCTCCAGCGCCCAAAGCTCCAAAGCCGCCAGCGGCCGAACAGCAGAACGGCCCGGGACGCATCGTCCCGGGCCGCTTGTCGAGCATTCGTGTGGGAGCGGCGTCAGCCCCGCTCGTCGGCCTGGAGCTCGGCGCGAAGCTTGGCGAGCCACGCGGGCGGTTCCATGCCGCTGTCGCGGAACTCCCGCTCCATGGAGTCGAGAAACCCGCTCAGCACGCGGAACCGCTCCTTCCTGGGATAGAACCCGGCGAGGATCGTGAGGGCGGCGCGCGCCTCGTCCTCACCTTCCGGCGGGCGCGTGGCCATACGCCGTGCGTACCACTCGTTCAGCTTGCGGAGGGTGCGCGGCTGTTGCTTCCCCTGGCTCAGCAGGAAGTAGCGCAGTCCCATGGGAGTAACGCCGATCTCCCGCGCCACCTGGCGCAGCGAAGCGGCGTCGCGGGCCAGCTCGGCCTCTCTGCGGATGGCGTCTACGGGGACGCCAAGGTCAGGCCGAGGCATTGAGCCTCCGCCCGTCACCGACGCGCGGCCGGTGTACAATCCGTAAGAAAGAGTCGGAGCTACACTGGGCAGATTACGTCATCCGCTCCGATCGTGCAAGTCCCTGCTCGATGAGTGCGAAAGTGCGAAAGTGCGAAAGTGCGGAGATGAGTTCGCTTGCTTGCGCGGACCGTCCCATGTCGGGGGATGAAGATAAGGATGAGATTAGCATTGTCGACAATACGTCAGGATCGATGGATATCGGGCGTTCACCCTGCAGCCGGACGACGGACGCCCCGCGCGCCGGCCCCGATCCACCACAGGTGATGCCGATGAAGAAACTCACCCTCTCGCTCGACGCCCTCACCGTGCAGTCGCTGGTGACCTCCCCCGCCGCGGACGGCGGACGGGGCACCGTGCTGGGCCTGCAGGAGAGCGCGGACGAATCCGCCGCCTGCCCGTCGCAGGTCTACTCCTGCGTGGGCTGCGACACGTATGACGACGCCTGCGGCGGCGGCGATCCCGACGCCCCCGACCTCAACCGGCGCATCATCGTCTACCAGACGCCGAGCTGACCCGCGCCGGCGATCCCGTCGTCACCCCGCATCCAGAACCATCCGACCGGAGACACGCCCCTGCGCAAGCTCGCCCTGGAGCTCGATGAACTGCGGGTGCAGTCCTTCGCCACCACGCCGTCCCCGTCCGCCACCCGCGGCACGGTGCGCGGCCACGAGGAAACGGAGGAATACGCCTGTACCGACGTCTGCTCACTCGTGCTCACCTGCAACTCGTGCGAGCAGACCTGCGGGTCGGAGTGCGACCCCACCGCCACCGCTGACCCCGGTCGTCGGATCATCCTGTACTGACGGACGGAGACGCCGCACCATGACGGGCCGTCCGACCTCGCGTCGGGCGGTCCGTTCCCGTTTCTCGATCCACGGTGAGACGCATCCCCGCGCGGGTACGCGGGTTGCCGCGAAGGCCGCGCGTCGCCATCTTCCGGCGTTACGGCCACAGGCAGAACAAAACCCGCGGGGCCGCTCATGCCCGCCTTTCCCTTCGCGTTGCCGATGATCAAGTCGCTGCTCACGCGCCCCATCGAGAAGCTGCCCCCCGAGGTGCGCCTGCAGGGGCGCGTCCTGTTCCTGGTGGACGACCCGGAGCTGTTGCGCAGCCAGCTGGCCGGCGAGGACCTGGAGCTCACGGACGACGTGCGCGCCCGCCTGCGGGACAACATCTCCACGGACGAGATCACGCCCGCGTACATCTGCTACTACTACGACGAGACGCTGGGCGAATTCCCGTACCTGGGCCTCAAGGCCGGCAGCGAGTTCCCCATCAAGCAGGGCAGCGTCAGGAAGGGCGGGTTCGTCGCCAGCGTGTCGGGCAAGCGGCGCGGCAAGGGCAGCTCGCGCGAGCAGAGCCCGTACGCCGAGATGATGGCCGGCATCAAGGTGGTGATCGCCGAGAACATCGAGCGCATCTACCGCGAGAACTGCCAGAACCTGGGCGTGCTCACGTCCACCAACTTCGAGCTCATCGAGCGCATCCGCCGCGGCGAGACCATCCCGCTCAGCGAGTTCACGGACGGCGCGGACGAGATCACCCGCGGCATCATCGAGTACGACGGGCTGTTCAACTACAACGTGGCCCGCCTGCAGGGCCTGGTGCAGACGCCGCCCATCAGCTGCCACCGCGACCAGCCCGGCACCGTGGGCCCCGACGCCGACGACGTGCGGGCCCTGCGCGGCAGCGGCGCCGGCAACCTGCCCGGCCCCGGGCCCGACACGGGCGTGGACTACGCGGCCGCGCAGTTCGTGGCCACCTCCACCTCCAACGTGGACACCGACGCGCAGGGCGCGCCCGAGGGCACGCGCCACGGCCGCCGGGCCCGGCCCATGACCATCGCGGAGAAGATCTTCGCGCGGCACTGGGTCACGGACCTGTCGCGCGGCGACATCGGCGTGGAGTGGGTGCAGCCCGGCGACGCGGGCTTCGTGCAGACGGACATCCGCTTCTCGCACGAGTACGTCACGCCCATGTCGGCCATCTTCTTCGAGCACTACGTGGGGATGGACGAGAAGGTGGTGGAGCCGGAGAGCATCCTGTTCTTCCGCGACCACCTGACGTTCCTCAAGGACGCCATGCCGGCGGAGCGCGTGCAGCTGGGGCTGCTGGACGTGGCCAACCAGCTGGAGGTCAAGCAGCGCCAGTTCGCCGAGAAGCAGGGCGTTCGCCTGTACGGCGAGCTGGGCCACGGCAAGCACGGCTCCGAGGCCATCTGCCACAGCAAGATCCTGGAGAGCTACGCGCTGCCCGGCCACGTGATCATCGGCTCCGACAGCCACACGCCGCACGCGGGCGCGGTGGGCGCGGTGGCGTTCGGCGTGGGCACCACGGCCATCTTCAACTCGTGGATCACCAAGGACGTGCGCGTGGAGGTGCCGCGCTCGTTCAAGGTGATCGTGCACGGGGAGAAGCCCGAGAACGTGTCGGCCAAGGACTTCATGCTGGAGATCCTTCGCAACCCGTACATCAAGGACGGCCACGCCATCGGGCAGATCATCGAGTACGCCGGCCCGGCCGTGGAGGCGCTATCGGTGGACGAGCGCGCCACCATGACCAACATGGCCGCCGAGGTGGGCGCGTTCACGGGCATCGTGGCGCCCGACGCCAAGACGGTGGAGTACCTGGTGGCGCAGCGCGGGATGGACCGCGCCGAGGCCGAGCGGCTGATGGAGGGCCTGTTCAGCGACGAGGGCGCCGACTACGTCAAGGTGATCGAGATCGACGCCAGCACGCTCAAGCCCATGATCGCCCTCCCCGGCGACCCGGGGAACGGCCTTTACGTGGACGAGCTGGGCAACGAGGTGCGCATCGACATCGCGTACGCGGGCAGCTGCACGGCGGGCAAGAAGGAGGACATGGACATGTACGCCCGCGTGCTGCGCGAGTACCACGAGGCGGGCGCGCGCAAGCCGGAGCACGTGCAGCTGTACATCCAGTGCGGCTCGCAGGAGGTGTACGCGTACTGCCAGGAGCAGGGCTACGACCAGCTGTTCCACGAGGTGGGCGCCACCTTCATCGAGCCCAGCTGCGGCGCGTGCATCAACGCGGGCCCGGGCGTGAGCCGCAAGCCTACGGACGTGACCATCAGCGCCATCAACCGCAACTTCCCGGGCCGCTCCGGGCCGGGGCAGCTGTACCTGGCCTCGCCCTACACCGTGGCGGCCAGCGCCATGGAGGGACGGATCGTGGCCTGGGAGCCGCAGCCGGAGCCCGCGGGCGTCTGACGCCGGGTCCGCCGGAAATTTTAATCTCGGGGCGCCGCGCACATCGCGCGGCGCCCCGCTGTTTTTGGGACAGACACGTCCGCGCACGATCCTGCCGCGGGCGTGTTCACGTTTTAAGGAAACACGTCGTTTTCAGCTGCGGGGATCCTCACCCGCCGAGTCCGAGACGAGCGAATTCGCTGCTTTGGGGACACGTTCGACCGATTCAGGGTACCCCTTGACGTGTTTACTTCTGTCGTTTAGGGTTGATCCCGAAGGTCCGCGGTGCCGGGCGGACGCTCCACGGCAATGCTATACGGAGTCATCCATGTAACCAGTTCCCAGGAGCCGGATGCCCACGCATCACCGTCGGGAAAAGCTGATCCGATGGCTGATCTTCAACGTGCTCGTGGGGCTGGTGCCCATCGTGATCAGCTACCTGGGGCTGCGTCTCGATCCCCATCCCCCGGCGCTGCACGTGCTCACGTCGCGCGGCGAGCTGCTGCTCATCTCCACCGCGATCGCGTCGGCGGCGGTAGGGGAGCTCATTCCGGGCGGAGGCGGCAAAGCCATGCAAAAGCTGCTGGCGGGTGGATGCTGCATCCTTCTCGTCCTGATCTCGTCGCTGTTCTTCGCTACGATCCAGGCGCGGCAGCACCCGGACGTATTGCGGATCTTCACCATGTCTCTCTGGCTGTTCGGCGGAACGCTGCTGGCGAGCTTCAGCGCGGTTTACCTGGCCTGGGAAGGAGAACCCTGATGACCATCGAAACGGCTGTCATTCCGGCGAGCATCCTGGCCTCCGTGGTATCCCTGGCAGCCGCGTTCAGTGGACGCAGGCCGCGCCACGGCCCGAGCTCCACGGTCACGGTGACGGTCACCATCGAGGACCCGGTCCACGGGTTGGCGCGCACGGTCGCGCGCTCCACCCGGCGCGCGGACGACATCCGCCGCGACGTGGAACGCGCCATTCGCGGCGGCTGACGAGCTGGCACGCACAGGCGGCCGGAGCCATCGCTCCGGCCGCCCTTTCACCTCGTCGCCGCTCTGGGTCAAGCCAGCGCCGGCTTCGTCAGCCGGTGGCCTTGCGCAGGAGGGCGACCTGCCCGGCGTGGTAGGCATAGTGCTGCGCGATGCCGTGCAGCATCACGGCGTACGAGACGCCCGAGCCCAGCGGCCGGTCGCGCGCCTCGCCCACGATCTCGTCCAGCGTCTCGGGCGGAAACGCCGCCACCGCGTCCAGCAGGTCGGCCTGCGCGCGGGCGAGCGCATCCACCGCGCCCTCCCACGTCCCGCCGACGGCTGGCCAATCGCCGTTCTCCGGGTCACGGGCGACGCGGTCGCGCAGGCGGCGGGTGACCTCGCGCGTCCACCCGGCCAGGTGGAGCGCGATCTCCCACGCGTTGTGCGCGCTGGGCAGCGGACGAGCGGCGGCGGCATCCTCCGTCAGGCCCGTGAGGATGACGCGGAGGGAGTCGCCGTGCCAAGGGTCGCCGTCCCAGGCGCGGCGCAGCTCGTCCAGCAGCCGTTCGCGTTCGGCGGGAGCCCCGCTCACGCCGTGCCGTGGCCGGACAGCTGCCGGCCCCCCAGGATGTGGAAGTGCAGGTGCGGCACCGTCTGCCCGCCTTCGTCGCCCGTGTTGACGACGACCCGGTAGCCGCGCTCCGCCAGCCCTTCCTGCTCCGCCACCTTGCGGACGGCCAGGAGGATGCGCCCGGCCAGTTCCAGGTCGCCTTCCTCCAGCTGGGCGATGGACGGAATCGGCTTGCGGGGGATGACCAGCACGTGCACGGGCGCTGCGGGGTTGATGTCGCGTATGGCGACCACGTGCTCGTCCTGGTACACGAAGCTGCCGGGGATCTCGCCGTCGATGATCCGGCTGAAAAGCGTCTTGTCGGCCATGAGTGGATGCGGCTCGGAGGGGTGGAGGTCCGGTCCTGCGTTTGCCGCCAATCTACCCCGCCCTGCCCCGCCGCGCACCCTGCGGATGCGCGGAGTCGGCTGTACGGACGATCGGCGAAGTCAGCCAAGCGGAAAGTCGGTGTTCCGTATCAGCCGCGCCGCGCACCTGCGGACGCGCGGCACGGGACGCGCGGCATCCGCCGTACCTTCGTACCCCGTACCCTTGTACCATTTTTCGCGGATCGGCTGCTACAGGGAACTGCACCAGCGTCCAGCGGTACAAGGCCGCCGTTCGGAGCGCGGGGCCGGCTTCGGACAGGCGCGCCGCCCGGGTCTGCCGGGGCCCGGCGGCGCGCTGATCCCGGTCGCAGGCGCAGTTCTCTTGATTCACGGGACCCGCAGGCCGATATTGCGACCGCGCCGTGTTCGGCGCTCCCGCGCAGGCGCCTCGCGGTCCCCGCCCTGTTCACCGACCTTCGAACGCTGGCTTCCATGAACCGCATTCTCCGCTCCCTCGGGCGGCGCGCGGCCGTACTGGCCCTGGTGCTCACCGCCACCCTTCCCGCGGCCCTGCTGGGCCAGGGCGAGCGCCGCATCGCGCTCATCATCGGCAACGGCGCCTACCAGAACGTGGGCCCCCTGCGCAATCCCGTGAACGACGCCCGCTCCATGGCGCAGACCCTGAGCGGCATGGGCTTCCAGGTGCTGCTGCGCGAGAACCGCACGGAAGACCAGGTCAAGCAGGACATCCGCGAGTGGGGGCGGATGCTGGACCAGAACTCCGTGGCGCTCTTCTACTACTCGGGGCACGGAATCCAGGTCAAGGGCGAGAACTACGTGGTGCCCATCGACGCCTCCATCGCCAGCGAGGAAGAGGTGGAGTACGGGGCCGTGAACGTGGGGCTGGTGATGGCGCAGATGGAGCGCGCCCGCAGCCGCGTGAACATCGTGTTCCTGGACGCCTGCCGAAACAACCCGTTCGCCCGCAGCTTCCGCTCGGCCTCGCAGGGGCTGGCGATGGTGAACGCGCCCGCCGGCACCTTCATCGCCTACGCCACGGCGCCCGGCGACGTGGCCAGCGACGGCACGGC
Organism: Longimicrobium sp.; assembly: GCF_036280135.1. Taxonomy (GTDB): domain Bacteria; phylum Gemmatimonadota; class Gemmatimonadetes; order Longimicrobiales; family Longimicrobiaceae; genus Longimicrobium. The sequence continues at coordinate 2,238 of NZ_DASURI010000317.1, read as the reverse complement.
CTCGGCCGGCAACGGCCTGTACACGCAGCAGCTGCTGCGCTACCTGAACACGCCGGGCATGCCCATCGAGCAGATGCACAAGCAGGTGCGCATCGCCGTGAGCCAGGCCAGCAACGGCGACCAGGTGCCGTGGGAGTCGTCGTCCATCATGGGCGACTTCTACTTCGCGGGGAACAACGGCCAGGGCGCCGTGCAGACGGCCGCCTCTACGCCCGTCAACCGCCCCGAGGCGCTGGCCGAGGCCGAAGAGTCGGCCGATGCCACGGCGCTGCGCCCCGGCCAGCGCCAGCAGGGCAGCCTGGGCCGCGGCGACGCCGCGATGGACGACGGCTCGCTTTTCGACCTGTACACGTACAACGCGCGGGCGGGCGAGCGGCTCACGTTCACCATGCGCTCCGACGCGTTCGACACCTTCCTCACGGTGGCGCGGCTCGACAACGGCCAGGCGGAGCTGCTGGTGCGCGACGACGACAGCGGCGGCGGCACCAACTCGCGCGCGGAGCTCACGGTGGACCGCGACGGGCCCATCTTCATCCTGGCCAACGCCCTGCGCGAGGGGATGACGGGTGCCTACACCATCGAGCTGGCGACGGCGGGCGGCTCGTCGGGCATCTCGTCCGGGCAGCGCGTGACCGGCACCCTGGCCCGCACGGACCAGATGCTGGCCGACAGCTCGTTCTTCGACACGTACACGTACCAGGGCCGGGCCGGCGAGCGCGTGCGCATCGCCATGACGTCCAGCGCCTTTGACACGTACCTCTCCATCGGCCAGGTGGTGGACGGGCGCTACCAGGAGCTGGAGAAGAACGACGACGGCGACGGCACCAACTCCGTCATCGACGTGACGCTGCCCCGCGCGGGCACGTACCAGATCCGCGCGAACTCGTTCCTCAAGGGGCAGACGGGCGCGTACACGCTGCAGATCGCCCCGGGCACGGGCGCGCGGCCCCAACAGCAGCAGCCGCAGCAGAACCAGCCTAACAGCAACGGCGGCGTCATCCGCCGGCGTAACGAGGGACAGTCGTCGCAGCCTTCCAGCGGCAGCGGCGGCGGTGGCGTGATCCGCCGGCGGAACCCGTGATGGCGCGTTCGCCGCACGGGTGAATGCGGAGCGGCCCCGGCGTGGACATCACGCCGGGGCCGGTTTCTTTGAACTGCGGGTTACAGGGGACAGCCTGCAACTGACTGGCCGGTAGGCGTCCCCGCGGCAACGGCGGCGCGACTGGTATCGCCAGAAGCGGATGGACGCGAAGCGGCCCCGGCGTGATCCACGCCGGGGCCGCTCGTTCGTACCATCACAGAAAGCCCGATCCGCATCGCCGGTGCAGGCTGTAACCTGTCCCCTGTCCCCCGTTGTTCAGGGCAGTTCAGCCGACCGGACGAAGCAACGCGCTCCACCACTCCTCCTCCTCGTCCACCTCCACGATGCGAAAGCCCGCGGCCTCCGCGTCGTGGATCACGCCCGGGGCCTCCGTGCGCAGGATGCCGCTCACGATCAGCCGCCCGTCCGGCAGGGCGCCCAGCGCGCGGCGGAACGACGGCAGCAGGGGGCGGATGACGCCGCTCAGGATGTTCGCCAGGACCACGTCAAAGCGGCCCAGGCTCTCCAGCAGCGCGGGATCCGCCATGGCCTCCACGATCTCCACCCGGCTCTCCACCCGGTTGCGCTCCAGGTTCTCGCGGGCGTTCAGATTGGCGTCCGGGTCGTACTCCACGGCCACCACCTCGCGCGCGCCCAGCATCGCCGCCGTGATGGCCAGGATGGCGGAGCCGGAGCCCACGTCCAGCACGCGGTCCGACGGGCGCAGGGCATCGTCCAGCAGGCGCAGGCAGCCGCGCGTGGTCGCGTGCTCGCCCGTGCCGAACGCCATCTGCGGATCGATGTCCACCACCACCTGCCCCGGCCGCGCGTCCCACTCCGTCCACGTGGGCTTCACGACGATGCGGTCCGTCACGGGGCGGGGCCCCAAACCCTCGCGCCACTTGGCCGCCCAGTCCTCGTTGGCCTGCCAGCGCCACGACACCTCCGGCGCCGCGGACTCCGGCAGTTCGTCGGCCAGGGCCGCGCGCACCTCGTCCACGTACGCCTCGGGATCCGCCGGCTCGGGGACGTACGTCTCGATGGCGCCGTTCGCCTCCTGCACGGCCCAGCTGCCCCGCGCCACGAGCACCTCCGACGCCAGGGGCAGCAGCTCGGGGTCCGCCGTGCGCACAGAGAGAACCATCCAGCGTTCCGGC
>NZ_DASURI010000316.1:0-7495 GCF_036280135.1 Longimicrobium sp. | reverse complement strand
AGCAGCTGGCGCGCGAGTACGCCACCGTGCGCCCCAGCTTCATCCGGCTGAACTACGGGCTGCAGCGGCACCACGGCGGCGGCATGGCGGTCCGCGTCATCAGCCTCCTCCCCGCCGTCACGGGCGCGTGGCGGGACCTGGGCGGCGGCGCCATGCTCAGCACCAGCGGCGCCTTCAAGCTCAACCTGACGGCGCTGCAGCGGCCGGACTGGATCCCGCCCGGCACGCGCACCATCAACATGATCCGCCTGGGCGAGGCGCTCACGGAGCCCGACGCGGGCGTGGGCGGGCCGCCGGTGCAGGCGTTCGTCGTCTACAACTCCAACCCGGCCGCCGTGGCACCGGACCTGGGGCAGGTGCGCCGCGGGCTGCTGCGCGACGACCTGTTCACGGTGGTGATGGAGCACTTCGTCACCGACACGGCGCGCTACGCCGACTGGGTGCTCCCCGCGACCACGCAGCTGGAGCACTGGGACATCCACACGGCGTACGGGCACCTGTACCTCACGCTCAACCGGCCGTCCATCGCGCCCGTGGGCGAGTCGCTGCCCAACACGGAGATCTTCCGCCGGCTTGCACAGCGGATGGGGCTGGACGACGCGGCGTTCGCGGACAACGACGTCGCGATGATCCGGCAGGCGCTGGACTCGTCGCACCCGTGGCTGGAGGGGATCAGCTTCGAGCGGCTGGTGGAGGAGGGATACGTGCGGCTGAATGTGCCGGCGGACTTTCGCCCGTACGCGGATCCGCGGCCCAACACGCCCAGCGGCAAGATCCAGGTCGTGGCGCCGGAGCTGGAGCGGCTGGGGCTGGACCCCGTGCCGGCGTACATCCCGCCGGCGGAAAGCGCGGACGCGGACCCGGAACGCGCCGCCCGCTTTCCCCTGATGCTGCTGTCGCCGCCGGAGCACCCGCTGATGAACAGCACGTTCCACAACGTGCCCAGGCTCCACCAGGCGGCGGGCGAGGCCAAGCTGCTGCTTCACCCCAACGAGGCCGCCGTGCGCGGCGTGCGCGACGGCGACCGCCTGCGCTGCTGGAACGACCGCGGCCACTTCTTTGGCCGCGCGGTGGTCACGGAAGACGTGCGCCCGGGCGTGGCCGTGAGCTACGGCGTGCGCTGGGCCCTGCTCTCCGAGGACGGCCGCACGGTGAACGACACCACGTCCCAGCGCGTGACGGACATGGGCGGGGGCGCCACGTTCTACGACAACGCGGTGGAGGTGGAGGTGGCGGCGTGAGAGGAGCCAGGTCCCAGCCTGAGCGGCTAAAGCCGCCGCTGGGACAGCGGTAAGCCCTGTCTCGCGCTGACGCGCGATGCGAACAGGGCTTCAACCGCCCACACGGGCCATCACCCGGCGGGAGGCGCATCCTCCGCGGCCCGGTGGCGGCGGTGCAGTCCGCGCAGGCGGACTTCGCGAAGTTCCAGCGGCGAATTCCATTCGCTCCTGGCGTCGCGAACCGCGCGCCGGTGCACCTTGCCGGCCTTGGATGAACCGTCGGCGAAGGCCGACATCACGTGTCCGGTGCCGCGACTTCAGTCGCCGGGTCTCGGGCCGGCCACTCCCGCTCCGAATCCGGCGTCCGCCCGGACCGGCATCTACCGGGCGCGCCATCAGCATCGCCATCGAGCCGCCAATCAGCCTCCCCATCGAGCCCGCGCTGTTCCGGAGAAACTTCCCCGCCCGGCCCGGCGTATCACCCGAACGCTGGACAGCCCTGCGTGTGATTGTGTATACTTAGGGCTTTCATGCACTTACCCTGCATCGTAGCACCCCGAGGGAGCCTGCCGTTGCGCATTCTCTACGTCTCGCACTCGTTCGCGCTGCCCGGCGATCCCCTCAGCAACGTGGGGGGGATGCAGCGGCTTGCGCAGGGACTGCACGCCGCCCTCGCCGAGCACCCCGGCGTGGAGCTGCACTCGCTCGTCCTGGAGACGTCGTGGAAGGCCACGCCGTACCGCATGCCCGGCTACATGGCCGGCCTGCTGTGGCAGATCCCGGCGCTCGTGCGCCGCGAAAGGATCGACGTGGTGATGCACTCGTCCATGGTGACGGCATCCGTCACGCCGGTGCTGCGCGCGGCCATCCGCAAGGCCGGCGCGATCATCGCCGCCGTGCCCGTGGGCCGCGACGTCACGCTGCCCACGGTGGGCTACCAGTGGTACGTGCGAAAGGTGCTGCGGTCGCTGGACGTGGTCTTTCCCATCAGCCGGGCCACGGCGGGCGAGTGCCTGGGCCGCGGGCTGCCCCAGCAGCGGCTGCACGTGGTGCCCTGCGGCGCCGACAACACGCTCTTCAACGCCCCGCGCGACCGCGCCGCCGCCCGCCGCGAGCTGCTGCGGGCCATCGGCGAGTCGCCGGCCACCATCCCGGACGACGCGCTCATCCTCGTGAGCGTGGGCCGGCACCAGGAGCGCAAGGGCTTTCAGTGGTTCACCGACACGGTGATGCCGCGCCTGCCCAGGGACGTCATCTATCTCGTCACGGGCGAGGGGCCCATGACGCCGCGCATCCAGGAGGCCATCGAGCGCCACGGCCTGCACCGCAGCGTGCGGATGCTGGGCAAGGTGCCCGAGGACATGCTGGGCAGGCTGTACCGCGGCGCGGACCTGTTCGTCATGCCCAACATCCACGTCCCCGGCGACATCGAGGGCTTCGGCGTGGTGATGCTGGAGGCGGGGATGTGCGGCGTGCCCGTGCTGGCGGCGGACCTGGAGGGGATCAGCGACGTGATCCGCGAGGGCGAGAACGGCCACCTGGTGCGCAGCGCGGACGCGGACGCGTTCGAGCAGGTGATCCTGCGCTACCGCGCCGACCGCGCCCTGCGGGCCGAGGCGTCGCGCCGGACGGCGCAGTACACAGCCGGCCACTTCAGCTGGCCCGCCATCGCCGACACGTACGTGCGCCTGCTGCGGCAGCACACCACCGGCACCACGACGGGCACCCCGGCGCGGCTCGCCCGCGCGGCCGGGTGAGCCACGGCTGACCGGCCGGACACGAACGAGCCGCTCTCCTCACGGAGGCGGCTTCTTTCGTCCGGGCAGATGGGACGGGGCACACGGTGGCGCGGCGGGGCGGGTTCCATTATCGTCCCCGCGCACCGGAACGGAAACGAATGCGGTCCGCGCGGGCCGCACGACGATACAGGTCAATCAGAACGGATTGGATCGATGAAAGACTGGGACAGCTGGCTGCAGGGCCACGACTGGCGGCCGGTGGACCTGGACGAGTTCAAGGCGCTGCCGCAGGATGAAAAGCTGCGCCGCATCCGCCACTCGTCCGCTCACGTGATGGCCACGGCGCTGCGCCACGTGCGCCCCGAGGCGCGCTTTGCCATCGGCCCGGCGACGGAGCACGGCTTTTTCTACGACGTGCGGCTGGACGCGCCGCTCTCGCCGGAAGAGATCGAGCAGGTGCAGGAGGGGATGCAGCAGGTCTCCAAGGAGAAGCAGCGCTTCGAGGTGGCCGTCGTTCCCCACGACGAGGCCGTGGCGTTCTTCCAGGACAAGGGCGAGCAGTACAAGCTCGACATCCTGGAAAAGCTGGCGGACCAGACGGTCACCTTCTACCGCAACGGCGACTTCGTGGACCTGTGCGCGGGTCCGCACGTGCCCGACACGGGGTTCTGCCAGCACGTAAAGCTGCTGGCGTCGTCGCCGGCGCACTGGCGCGGCGAGCAGAACCCGTCGCTGCAGCGCGTGACGGGCACGGCGTGGGAAAGCCGCGACGCGCTCAAGAACTACCTGGCGTTCGTGCAGGAAGCCAAGGCCCGCGACCACCGCGTGCTGGGCGCGGCGCTGGACCTGTTCAGCTTTCATCCCTGGGCCGCGTCGGCGCTGTGGCACCCCAAGGGGCTGCTCATCCGCAACGAGCTGGGCCGGTTCTGGCGCGACCTGATGCCGGAGTACGGGTACGTGGAGATCCTCAATCCCATCCTGTACAAGCCGGAGCTGTTCCACACGTCGGGACACTGGGACCACTACCACGAGGACATGTTCATCGTGCGTGACGCGGCCGGCGAGCCGGACTTCGTCATGAAGCCGATGAACTGCCCCGACACCATGCTCTACTACAAGAGCCAGGCGCACAGCTACCGCGAGCTGCCGCTGCGCGTGGCCGAGAGCCAGATCCTGCACCGCAACGAGGTGACGGGCGCCCTGCACGGGCTGATGCGCACGCGCAGCTTCGTACAGGACGACGCGCACATCTTCCTGTCGCCGGACCAGGTGCAGAACGAGATCCAGGAGCTGCTGGCCCTGGTGGACCGCTTCTACTCCGTGTTCGGGCTGGACTACTCCATGAAGCTGTCCACGCGCCCCGAGAAGTTCATGGGCGAGATCGCGCAGTGGGACGCGGCCGAGGCGGCGCTCAAGGCGGCGATGGACGGCGCGGGGCGCGAGTACTGGATCGACGAGGGCGACGGCGCGTTCTACGGGCCCAAGATCGACATCAGCATCCAGGACAGCCTGGGCCGCAAGTGGCAGTGCGGCACCATCCAGCTGGACTTTCAGCTGCCGCAGCGCTTCGAGCTGGAGTACACGGCGCAGGACGGCACGCGGCAGACGCCCATCGTCATCCATCGCGCCATCTTTGGCAGCATCGAGCGCTTTATCGGCGTGATCGTGGAGCACTTCGCGGGGGCGTTCCCCACGTGGCTGGCGCCCGTGCAGGCCGTGGTGCTGCCCATCAGCGACGAAAAGCACCTGGACTACGCGCACGAGGTGACGGCGCGCCTGCGCAAGGCCGGAATCCGCGCCGAGACGCAGCAGTTCGAATCGCTCAACTACCGCATCCGCCAGGCGGAAAAGGCCAAGGTGCCGTACATCCTGGTCGTGGGCGACCGCGAGAAGGAAGAGGGCACGGCGGCCGTGCGGCGCCACAAGGTCAAGGAGCAGCGCGTGCTGTCCGTGAACGACGTGCTGGCGGAGCTCACGGCCAAGCTGGCCACGCGCGAGCTGGACGTGCACGTGGCGCGGATGGCGGCCAAGTTCAACGAGAGCAGCGCGGCGACCACGGAGTACCGGGCGTACTGAACTGCAGTGCGAAAGTGCGTGAGTGCGAAAGTGCGAAAGTGGCACTTCGCACCCGCATGGTCCGGGAGCGGTTGCAGGCTGTCCCCTGTAACCTGTCCCCTGCAACCCGCAGTTCGGCTCTACAAGAAAGCCGCCCCGGAGCACCGGGGCGGCTTTCTCGCGCTATGACCTCAGGTCCTTTCAGCGGGCGGTGCCGTCCAGCAGCACCGGCGCGTACCGCCGGTGAAACACGGGCGCCAGCCGCTCGCAAAAGTCTTCCGGGCTGCCGCCGCGCCGCACGTGGCGCCGCATGAGCGCGCACTGCAGCGACACATACGCCTCGAAGGGCGTGGGCGAGGTCTCCAGGAACCGACGAAGAATTTCCATGGCCGTCTCCTTTCCAGCGCCCTCCCTGGGCGCCGCGTTCCCTACAGGCATCCGGCGTGCCCGTCGCATGCCGCTGCAGTGAAACGCGTAAACGCTTGCTTTTATGACGATTACGTCTGCCCGCCGTCCATCCGCGCCCGTCCCTGGCAGGGCACACCTGGCCCTCGCATGGGACACCGGCATGGGACACTACGCGGGCACGGTCCAGGAGGTGTCGAACGTTGAAGCGAGATCTGCTACACACCTGCCACGACAGGAAACTGTTGACCAAGTCCGTGCCGGGCACTAGCTTGCCCCTCCCAACCCCGTACCCCGACGCTGCTCCCGCCCGGCCGTGCCGTAACCGCCCGCGGAGCCGCTCGCCTATACCGTATTGGATGGCCGCGTCCGTCGCGTTTTACGCGGGCGCCGCATTTCTCTTGACTCGGCGCGCGCGATGGAGCGCGACGCCGGGCTCACCCCGTTTCCCGGGCGATCTCGATGTCGAGCACCGGAGCCCTTTCCGCCGGCACGCTGGTGGCCGGCCGCTACCAGGTCCAGGAGCCGCTGGCCGGCGAAGGCAGCGCCGCCGTCTACCGCGCCGCCGACACGCGGCTAAACCGCGCCGTGGCCCTGCGCGCGCTCCCCGCGGCCGAGGCCGGCGGCGCCCAGCAGGGCAAGGCCGCCGCGCGGCTGGTGCACCCCAACGTGGCGCGCGTGCTGGACTTTGGCAGCGACACGGAGTTGGCCCTGGAGTTCGTGGTCGCGGACCTGGGCACGGGCGGGTCGCTGACGGCCCTGCTGGCTCAGCGCGGCGTGCCCCCCCTGCCGCTGGCACTGCGCATGGTGCAGGAGGCCGCGGCGGGCCTGGCGGCGGCGCACCGCGCCGGCCTGGTGCACGGCGACCTGCACCCCGGCGTGCTCTGGCTTTCGCGCGACGAGGGCCGCCTGCAGGTGCGCGTGCTGGGGCTGGGGCTCAACCCCGTGGGCTCGCCACCGCCGCGCGCCACGGCCCGCTACGCCGCGCCGGAGCGGCTGCGGCGCTCGCGCGAGCTCACGGCCGCCACGGACGTCTTCAGCCTGGGCGTGATCGCGTACGAGGTGTTCGCGGGGCTGCCGGCGGACTGGACCCAGCTGCTGCTGCAGATGGCGCGCGGGCAGGCCGTCGTGGCGCCGTCGCTGCTGGAGACGCGGCCGGACCTGCCGGCGCACGTGGCCCACGCGGTGCGCCGCGCGCTGATGTCGGACCCGGCGTCGCGCTGGCCCGACGCGGGCGAGCTGGCCGCCCACCTCATCGCCGACGTGGCCGCGCCGCCGCAGCCCGCGGCGGCCGTCGCCGTCCCCGCCATCGTCTCCGCGCCCGCCGTCCCCCAGCCGCGGCCGGCCCCGTCCGAGAGCACGCCGGAGCAGGTCGCCGAGCACTTGATCGCGGTGATTTCGGCGGATGACGACGGAGCTTCAGAATCCGTCACAATCTCCGAATCCGAGGCGCCTGCATCCGCCGCCGTGGACGCAGAGCCGGAGACGGTCCAGGTCGCCGCGCCCGCGTCGATCGTCGCGTCGGAGCCGGTCATCGCCGAAGTCGCACCGGTTGTCGCGCCGACGCCCGCCGTCGCCGAAGCACCCGCGCCGGTCGCGGCCGAGCCCGTGGTGGCTGTCGCGCCGGAGCCAATGCCGATCGCCACCGAAGTCGTGGCGCCGATCAGTGTCCCGGAGCCCGCGCCCATCGTCGCAGCGCCGATCAGCGTGGAAGCCGCTCCCGTCGCGGAGGCCGCGCCCGTCCAGGCCCCGCCCGCCGAGCCGGTCATCGCGCGGGCCGCCGGGCCCGAGGCGCCGGCGCGTCAGCCGAAGGCGCCCAGCCGGACCGCGAAGCCCATCGCGCTCGCGTCGACCGATCTGGCGGACACGCTGTACATCCCGCCCGCGCTGGAGAAGCCCACGCGCGCCGCCGCATCGGCTCCTGCCGCCGCGACGCCGGCGCCGATGACCCCGCCGGCCGGCAAGATCGTCGCGCCGCCGCCTCCGGTCGCGTCCACGCCCGTCGCGCCGCCAAAGCCGGAGCCTGTCGTCGCGGCCGCGCCGGAGCCGGTCGTTCCCGCGCCGAAGCCGGAGACG
>NZ_DASURI010000315.1:0-2927 GCF_036280135.1 Longimicrobium sp. | reverse complement strand
TGCTGCCTCTGCTCCCTCTGCGTGAGAATGCAGTTCCCGTCGTCAGCGGGAGCCGAGGGCGCCGGGGAGGGTGACGGCGGACTGGTCGGGCGACTCGTCCATCGCGGTGAGCATCGGGAACTTCTCCACGATCTCCCACTGGTCGTACCGGCGATACAGCAGCACCACGCCGCCGGATCCGCACTGCTCGCCGCACCACGTGTCGTACGCCACGGCCGCGTACCGGTGCCAGTCGTCGAAGCCCACGCGCGAGAACGTGATGAAGAACCGTGCGCCCGGATGCACCGCCTGCAGCCGCTGTTCCGGCGCGTCATCCACCCGGAGCAGCGAATCGCGCTGGGCGGGCGTGATCCAGCGCACGCGCGCGCTGTCGCCGATCACCCGCCACACGGGCACGGGCTCCTCGCTGCGGATCACGAGGTTCTCGAACGCCTCGGCGGGGACGAGGTACTTGCGCTCCTCGTCGTCCTCCCGCTTCTGGAACGCCTCCACGCTGGGGACGAGCTGGTCCAGGTCCGGGTACTCCGTCATCCACGCCACGACGGGCCTGTGCTCGCCGCTTTCGCGCTCCAGGTGGCGGATGAGCGTGACCATCACGGCGCGCTCGTCCTGCTCCATGGATCGCGGCGCGGGCTGAGCGCGGGGGGCGCACGCCGTCTGCGCGGTGCACGCCAGGAGGGCCAAGGCGCCGAGGATGCGGGAATGTGTCATCGGGGGGAGGTCGGGGATGGAGGTACGGCCGAGCACGCGGAATCCTGCCCGCACCAATCATGATCGTCCCGCCGCTCGGGGACAAGGGACGACCGTTCAGCGCGCGGGGCGACCGCTCGCATCACGGGCGCGGCGCGGGGGCGGGGACGCGCGTAGCATGGGGTCCGCGGCGCAGGAGGGCCGCCCGGCGGCACCGCTCCGGATGGCGCCGGCCACGTGCGACCCCGATCGCATCCCATGAAATCGACGATCCTTTCGCTCCTGCTGGCCGGGCTGGCCGCCGCGCCCTCCGCGGCCGCGCAGGAGGCGTGCGTGCCCCTTCCGGCCGGGACGCCGGCGCCCGCGCAACTGCTGGCGACGGCGCGGGCCCGGCTGGGCACGGACCTGCCGGCGGATTCCGTGCTGCACTACCGCGCGGCCACGGCCACGCTGATGGACTACCAGTCGGACCGCACGTATCCGCCGTTCTTCTCCGCCATGGACCAGGGCGAGGCGTGGTACGACCCCGCGTCCGGCGTGGAGCGCAGCAGCGGATCGCAGGTCTACCCCGGCACGGGGCCGGCGGCGCTCCCCGCCATCCTCTCCTCGCCCACGGCGTCGTTCGCGGCGCGCGACACGATGATCGTCCCCGCCACGTGGCAGCACGGCGGCGTACAGGCGCTTCGCCCGCTGAACCCGTGGGCCGTGCTGCGCGAGTGGAGCGCCGCGGCGGACGTGCGTGCGGCCGGCCTCTGCACCGTCCGCGATTTTCCCCGCGTGGCGCTCGTCCGCCAGGGGCCATGGGGCGAGCAGCGGCTGTTCGTGGACCCGCGGACGGGCTACCCCGTGGCCCTGGCGCAGACGGAGCCGCACTACCTGTGGGGCCAGGTGCGGGTGGAGTACGTGTGGTCCAACTGGAAGCCCGTGGGCCGCGGCGCGTTCCCCACGACGGCGTTCCGCGTGGTGGACGGCGCGGTGGAAATCTCGCGGACGATGGGCGAGATCGAGCTCGCCGCCCGCGCCGCCGCGCCCGGGCTGACCGTGCCCGCGCAGCCGGACCGGATGCCGCTGGCGCACTGGACGGAGGTGGGCGCGGGGATGCCGATGGACACTGTTCGCGTCGGAAGGGACGCGTTCCTTCTCGCCAGCCGCGCGTACACGGAGGGCGCCGTGCTCGCGGGCGACACCGTCTACGTGCTGGATGCCACGCTGGGCGAGCGCCGCGCCCGCGAGGACGCCGCGTGGCTGGAGAAGCTCTTTCCCAGCAACCATCCCGTCGCCGTCGTGGTGACGGACCTGGCGTGGCCGCACGTGGCCGGCGTGCGCTGGTGGGTGGCCAACGGGGCGACGATCGTCTCCCATCGCACGTCGGAGGCGTTCCTGCGCCGCGTGGTGGACCGGCCGTGGACGCTCGCGCCGGACCTGCTGGAGCAGCGCCGCGCGTCGTCGCCGCTGCGCTTCATGGCGGTGGAGGACTCGGCGTCGCTGGGCGGAGGGCGGCTGCGGCTGTACGCCATCAACGGCGTGGGCAGCGAGGGCGCGCTGATGGCGTGGCTTCCCGAGGCGGGCTTCCTGTGGGCCGGCGACTACGTGCAGACGCTGCGCGAGCCGTCCTCCTACGCGCAGGAGGTGATGGCGGCCGCGCGCCGCGCCGGAATCCGCCCGGAGCGCGTGGCCGCGCAGCACCTGCCGCTCACGCCGTGGGCGCAGGTGGAGGCCGCGAACCCGGGCGCGTCCGCCGCCGTGGCCGTGGGCGCGCCGTGAGGGGCGGATGAACGACGAGGGGCGCATCCGGCGATGTCGGATGCGCCCCTTTGCCATGCCCGGACCGGCCGGCGGATCGACGGTCAGTCGAACTCGCGGTGCGGGTGGTGCTTGGCGTAGTTGTGGGCCGTGACGGCGGCGATGATGTGGGCCAGCCAGCCCAGGACGCCGCCCGTGCCCAGCCACAGGCCGGGGGTGATGACGAACCAGAAGATGGCCCGCATCCACGTGCCGTTGTAGAGCTGTCCGAGCCCCGGGATGATGAAGCTCAGCACGGCCGCCGTACCGGGATTTCTCATCGTTGCCTCGCCCTGCGGAAGATTGATACGTGCGGAAGCCGCTCTCCCGCTACTCTGGGGAGGTCCTACGGCGACGTCCGCGCGGAAGTTTCGGCTGGTACCACACGATACGGAGGTACGAAGGTACGCAACGGCGGCGGCCCTGTCATCCCCCGCGGAGAAACGAGAAGCGGG
>NZ_DASURI010000314.1:0-6390 GCF_036280135.1 Longimicrobium sp. | reverse complement strand
GGCCCTGGCGGCCGCGCGGGAGATCGGCTTTCCCGTGCTCATCAAGGCCAGCGCCGGCGGCGGCGGCAAGGGCATGCGCGTGGCCAGGGACGAGGACGAGTTCCTCGCGGCCTTCGGCATGGCCCGCAGCGAGGCCGGCGCGGCGTTCAACGACGACACCGTCTACATCGAGAAGTACCTGGCCCGGCCGCGCCACATCGAGTTCCAGATCCTGGGCGACAGCCACGGCCGGGTCATCCACCTGGGCGAGCGCGACTGCAGCATCCAGCGCCGCCACCAGAAGCTGGTGGAAGAGGCGCCCTCCCCCGCCCTCACGCCGGAGCTGCGCGCGGCCATGGGCGAGGCGGCGGTGCGCGGCGCCAAGGCCATCGACTACGTGGGCGCGGGCACCATCGAGATGCTGCTGAACGAGGACAACTCGTTCTACTTCATGGAGATGAACACCCGCATCCAGGTGGAGCACCCCGTGACGGAGATGTGCACGGGCTTTGACCTGGTCAAGGAGCAGATCCGGGCGGCGGCGGGGCTCCCGCTGTCCATCCCCGAGACGCCCATCCGGCTGCGGGGGCACGCCATCGAGTGCCGCATCAACGCCGAGGACCCGTCGCGCAACTTCGCGCCGTCGCCGGGCACCATCAACACGTTCCACCTGGCGGGCGGGCCGGGGGTGCGGGTGGACACGCACGCCTACGCCGGCTACCGCGTGCCCCCGTTCTACGACTCGCTCATCGGCAAGCTCATCGTGCACGGCGCCACGCGCGAGGAGGCCCTGGCGCGCATGCGGCGGGCGCTGGCCGAGACGGTCATCGAGGGGGTGCACACCACCATCCCGTTCCTGATGGAGGTGATGGACAACCCCGACTTCATCGCGGGCGACGTGGACACCAAGTTCCTGGAGCGGTGGATGGCGGAGCGCGCGGGTGCCTGAGATGAAGCTGGACGTACTGCTCACCCCCGGCGAGCTGGTGCCGGGCGAGGTTGCCGGGCGCGCCATCGTGGTGCTGGACGTGCTGCGGGCCACCACCTCCATCGTGGAGGCGCTGGCCGCCGGCGCCCGCACGCTGTACCCCGTGGCCACCATCGAGGAGGCCATCGGCCTGGCCAAGACGCTGGGGCGCGACGAGGTGCTGCTGGCCGGCGAGCGCAAGGCGCTGCCCATCGAGGGCTTTGACCTGGGCAACTCGCCGGGCGACTTTACGCCGGAGCGCGTGGGCGGCAAGACCATCGTCATGTCGACCACCAACGGCACCCTCGCGCTCAACGCGGCCGCCCCCGGGGGCCGCGTGCTGGTGGGCGCGTGGACCAACTTCCAGGCCGTGGTCGACGAGCTGGCCCGCACGCAGGCGGAGCCCGTGTTCCTGTGCGCGGGCCGCGACCGGGCGTTCGGGCTGGAGGACGCCGTGTGCGCGGGGCAGATGGCGGCGGCGCTGCTCAAGGCCCTTCCCGACGCGGAGTGGGAGATGAACGACGGGGCCGTGGCCGCGCTGGCCCTGGCCGAGGAGTTCGCGGACCCGGCCACGCTCTTTCCCCTCACGGCGGCCGGGCGCGCCATCGTGGAGGCGGGCCTGGGCGACGACCTGGCGTTCTGCGCGCAGACGGACCTGCGCGAGGTGGTGCCCGTGCTGGAGGGCCGCCAGATCGTGCTGGCCGCCGTCGAAGCCGAGAGCTGATCCGTCTCACGCGGAGCGTTCCGAAGCCGGCCGGGGCCCTGCGCTCCGGCCGGCTTTCAACTTCAAAAGAATATCTCACGCAGAGGGAGCAGAGGCAGCAGAGTACTTCATCGCGCGATGAGATCCTCTGCTGCCTCTGCTCCCTCTGCGTGAAAATGCAGTTGTTCTCGGAACCCGGTGCGGGAAAGATCCGTAGAGCGGGAGAGAAACCATCCCGGGAGATGCGAGAATGACCAGGATCGTGGGCGCCGTGGGGCTGGCGCTGATTGCCCTGCTGATGTTCGTGGGATTCCTGAACCGCGACACGAGCGCGTCCGGCACGGCCGTGATGGCGGCGTTCGGGCTCACCGTCGTGCTGCCGGCCGCGGGGGCGCTGCTGCTGGCCCGCGGCCACTACGCGGAGCGCAGCCGGCTCTCCGGCCGCCGCGCCGCGCTTGCCCGGCAAGCCACGGAATCCGAGCTGCTGCGCCTGGCCCAGTCGCGCGGCGGCAAGCTCATGGCCGCCGAGGCCGCCATGGCCATGCACCTCTCCGAGGACACGGCTCGCGAGGCGCTGGACGGCATGGTCACGGGCGGCCGCGCGGAGCTGGAGGTGACGGACGGCGGCAACCTGGTCTACAGCTTCCCCACCCTGGCGCAGCTGGCGGACAAGCGCACGGCACGGGGGATTCTCGATGCGTAAGGCACCCCTGCGGCTGGCGTGCCCCGCCTGCCTGGGCGTGGCGCTGGAGAATGCCCCCGTGGCCGCCGACCTCGCGGTGCGCCACTGCCGGCGCTGCGGCGGAACGTGGATTCCGCGCGGGCACATCCCGCGGCTGCGCGGCGCGCCCGCCGCCGCCCTGCGCACCATGGTCCGCCGCGCGGACGATACGGCGTTCCTCTGCCACGACTGCCGCGCGCCCATGGAGCGCGACGGCGCCAAGTGCGCGAGGTGCGGCTGGGCCAACACGTTGGAGTGCCCGGACTGCGGCAGGCCCATGCGCCGCGAGACGCGCACCGGGGTGACGGTGGACGTGTGCCGCCCCTGCACGGCCGTGTGGCTGGACCACCACGAGCTGTCCACTCTCTGGGCGGCCGCGGCGGCCACGGCCGTCGCCGCCACGCCGGGCGCCAGCCAAGCCGTCACCACCGTGGGCGACGCGGGCGAGTTCCTGCTCGACCTGTTCCTCCACGCGCCGGACCTCACCCTCCACGCGGCGTCCGGGCTGGTGGACGTGGCGGGCGCGGGGCTGGAGGTCGTCGCGCACGCGCCCGGCCTGTTCTCCGCGCTGCCGGAGCTGCTGGAGGCCCTGGGCGACGCCGCCGGCTCCGTCTTCGGCCTCATCGCCGAGATCCTGGGCGGCCTCTTCGACGGCATCGGCTGATTCGACGCTGTCGGGAAAGAGACGGGGCGGCGGAGATTGATGTCTCCGCCGCCCCCGTTCGTCCACGGACCCGCGTCCCGCCTCATCGGCGGCGGCCCGGCTGGGTAAAGCCGCGGGGCGGGACGAGCTGGCGCGACGGCTCGCGGATGGCGGTCGGCAGCGTTTCCCACTGCCGGGGCGTGAGGACCTGGCGGATGGTCCGGAGCTCCTCGTCCAGCGCCTGCTGCACGCGCCGCGTACGGTCGTCGATCTCGCGCCAGGCGACGCGCGTGTCCCTGCGCCGGCCGTTCTCCACGTCGCTCATGGTGATCGCGATGGAGTCCGCCACGGGCGCCACCCGCTCGCCGAACGCCCGCGCGGCGTCGTGCAGGCGCGTCCGCTGGGCGGAATCCAGCGCCAGGCCGGCCAGGGTGTCGATCGAGACCACCTGGGCGGCCAGGTTGGGGATGCGCGCCGCGAGCTCCGCGCGAAGCTGCTCGCGCGAGCGGGCCGGACCGGACGTCTCGGCGAGCAGCCGGTCCAGCGGCTGCAGCGCCGGGTCCGCGCCGAGGGCGACGCGCCCCTCCACGGTGAGGGAGAACGGCCGCGACGCGCCGTACAGGGCCGCTGCCCGGCTGCCGAACCCGGGGTTCACCTCGTAGCGGAACGCGCCCGCCGCGGGATCGAACCCGCGCACGCGCAGCAGCACGGGATCCACCCATCCCGGCCCGCCCCAGCCGCGGGCGCCGTCGCGGCCGTTGACCACGCGGTCCACCAGCGACAGGGCGTTGCTGGTGCTCACGGACAGCCGCAGCCGCCGCTGGATCTCGCCCCGCCCCACCTCCATGTCCGCCCGCAGGTCCAGCGCGGACGTCCACGGACCCCGGCAGCTGTTTCGCCGCGCAACGCGGTTCACCTGCGCCCGCAGGCACGCCCGAACGGAGCCGGGCGCGGCCGCGAGCAGGCTCTCCATGTCCGTCGCCAGGGCGGGATCCGCCGTCGCGGACGGATCGAAGATGAACGCGGCGTCGTTGCGCGCGCCGTCGCCATTCACGTCACCGTCCACCCGCGGCGTGAACGGTGCGCCGGAGGTCAGGCGCCCCACCACGCCCAGCGTCACCCACCCCGCGGGCCGGTACATCAGGTACATCCGCAGGTCGTGCCGACGCTCCAGGTCGCTCGTGCCGCGAACGAGCGACGACGCGTCCCCGGCGAGCGGAACGCTGGAGCCGAACGCGGGCAGGCTCCCCACCTCGTCCCGCGCACGGGTGAACGTGTAGGACCCGGTGACGTAGTACCGCAGGTTGCCGAACGGGTATGCCACGTCCACGGTGCCCTGCGCGACCGTCGACGTCCCGCCGCTGCCGATCATCCGCACGCTTCCCAGGCCGGGCACGGGCCGCCCCGCGTCGGCTGCCACGCCGCCCGTCACGGGATCGATGATGCTGGCGGGCACGTACACCGGGCGCCCGCCCTCCCGCGCCAGCGCGAACAGGGGCGCATCCGCCCGATTGGCATCCGTCGCGATGGGCTGATTGTGCCCGCGGGTGAACGACGCGTCGAAGTTGAGCCGAAACCTCCCGGGCAGGGGAAAGTGCCCGCCCAGGGAGCCGCGCCAGGTGCTCGGCGTGCCGAAGTCGGACGCGAACAGGGTGACGGGTGACGTACGCGCGGCAAAGGCCGGCGCACCGTCCGCGCACGTGACGGGCGCCGCGCCCGGGTCCGTGGCATAGCGCTCCCACGCCGGCGCCGGCGCCGCCTCGCCCACGCAGGTCAGGATGGCCTGGTCCGCGCCCCCGGTCTCCCCGACGAACGACGCAAGGGACGAAAGCGGGACGCTGCCCCGGAAGTGCCCCACGCCGCCGATGAGGTACCAGTTCGACTTCTGGTATCCCCATCCCAGCCGGGGGCTGATCCCCCAGTCGGACGGCACGCGTCCCGGCGGACGTCCGAACGCCGAATCGACGGACGCGGGGCCGTCCGCGACGGACGGGTAGGACCGGCCTTCCAGGCGCGCGCCGGCCGTCACCTTCAGCCGCTCACCGCTCCAGGTGTCTCCCGCGTACAGCGCCAAAGTGCGGGTGGTGGCGCTGCTCGCGCGCGCGCCCAGCGTGCGGGTGAAGAACGACGGACGGTTCTCGCGAAAGTCGTCGAGGCTGTTGAAGGAGAACGTGCCGAACACGTTGGCCTCCGTCGTCGTGGAGGCGCGCTCCTCCGCGAGCACGATCCCGCCCTGGAGCTGGTGTGTCTCCCCCGCGAGCAGGGTCGCATGGTTCGACACCTCCACCCGGCGGCCATCCAGCGTCCGCTCGCCCGGACTGCCGCCGAAACGGAGCACGGAGCTTCCGCCGGTCGCCTCCACGGGGGCGGATACACGGACCCGGCCCGCGGGTCCACGCTGGTCCGGGTACGTGCCGCGCTCGTTCTCCGCCCAGTGCAGCCGCAGCTCGTTCTCCAGCCCCGCCACGCGCGACGTGAGCTGCGCGAGCACGCCGCCGCCCCGCTCGCGCAGGACCTCGCCGCTCGCGGCGGTGCTCAGCGCGTCCACGCCCAGTCCCTCCAGCGTCAGCCGGCGGCCGTCCAGCCGGAGCATGAGCGAATGCCCGGGCGTGAAGTCGTAGTCCAGCCGGAGCAGCCCCGACCCCGAATACGACCCCGTCCGGCGCGGCCCTTCCCCGGCCAAGTCACGATCCCGCACCAGCGCCGCGAACCGCAGTGCAGAATCCGGGTCCACGCCCAGCCGCTGGAGCACGGCGGACGACGTGTTGTGGAAGGAGATCAGCGGCGCGTCGTACCGCGAGGCGCTGAACGCGGCGTACCAGAAGAGCCGGTCGTACACCAGTGCGCCGCCCGCTCCGCCGTCCACCTGGAAGCCGGGCGCCGGACGGCGCGCATCCGGCGACCCTAGCTGCCACTGCAGGAGCGAGGGCGTGGAACGGGAGCGGATGGCGGCGCCCAGGCGGTTGGTCCCCGCCAGCGTACGCGCCGCGATCAGCCCGCCCGAGAACTCGCCCCGCGACACGTCGTACGTGCTTCCCAGGCTGACGCTGGCCAGCGCCTCCTGCGGCAGGCTCGTCGCCCCGAACGACGCCCCGTCCAGCGTGGTGCGCGTCTGCGAGGGATCCTGCCCGAAGAACGAAACGCCGCCTTCCCCCGCGAACACGCCGCCCTGGAGCGCGGCGAGGCCGGCGAGATCGCCGGGATTCACGGGGACCGTGCCGCCGCTCCACGATTGCGTGACCTGCTCGCTTGCCCCCGGCGCGCGGCGCGTCATGCGTTCACGCGGGGGGCCGCTCTGCTCCACCCGCACCGGGGCAAGCTGCACCGCCGCGAACCCCAGCCGCAGGTCGCGCACGACGCCCCCCGCCGCCGCCTCG
>NZ_DASURI010000313.1:0-13320 GCF_036280135.1 Longimicrobium sp. | reverse complement strand
CCCGACTCCGCGCACCCGCGCGCCAGGCGCTCGTAGAACGCGGGCGAGCCGCTGCTGGTCGTCACACGCTCGTCCACCATCTGCCGGTGGATGCGCGCGGGGTCGATGTCGGCGGGGCGGCGCGGGTCAAAGTCGGGGAGGACGCTGGGGATGCCGCTCGCCAGGTTGTTCAGCACGAACACGGGGAGCGACGGCATGTCGCCGTCGCCCTCCGCGGGCCGCAGGTGATTGGCAAGCGCGAGGTGCTGCGCCCACAGAAAATCGTGCGAGCGCGCGGCGGCCTTGGGCGCGCCCGTGCTGCCGGTGGTAAAGGTGACGAGCGCGGGGGCCGATCCATCCACGCGCGTCGCCTGGCCCGCGTCGCCGCGCTCGTGGCGGCGCAGCGAAAGCAGGCGGCGCCCAGCCGCGAGGTGGACGGGAATGGCGCGGACGGCGGGGCTCAGCAGGCGCAGGAGGTGCGCCTTGGGCGTGCCGATGAACGCCTTCGGGTCCGCGATGCGGACGGCCGCGTCCAGCCGCCGCCGGTCCGCCCATGCGTCCACGAAGACGGCCGTGGCGCCGCGGTGCAGGCAGGCGAGCAGGGCCACGTACAGGTCCGCGGACATCGGCACGAACAGCAGGACGGAATCGCCCGGGCCAATGCCGCGCGCGGCCAGCCCCGCCGCCAGCGCGCGGACGCGCCGGTCCAGCCCGCCGAACGAAAGCCGCCGCGCGGACGGGCCCGATCCCTCGATGATCGCCGGCCGCTCGGGATGGAGCCCGGCCCGCTCCGCCAGCCGCGCGGCAATGTTAGGATTCATGCGATGGATGGAGTCATCCCGTCCGGCTCGGATCTGCATCCGCGGCGAAGCGCACGGACGGCGAAGCAGGGAGGTCGGCTGCGAAGCATGCACTCCGCCTCCGCTCGGCGTTCTCGCCGAGCCAAGGCGAGGCGCATCGCGGATTTCGCGGAGGGCCCATCCGCGCGTCATCCGCGACCCACACGTCATCCGCGATCCGCACGTGTCGCGTCCTCGGCCCCGGCACGAACTGCCCCCAGCCACGCCGAACTCGCCCACCGGACACCCGATCGCGTCAGTTCTGCTCTCCCGTCGCGGGGAGCCAGATGCGTGAGGCGAAAGCCGGTTCCGCGCGCCCCGGCAGCCTCGGTGCGAGCGCGGGCCTTTACTGATCGCGATCGGGTGATCCGGTCCGCCAACCTCGGCGCGTTGATGGCCGGCATCCGTTCGCACGCCGGTAATTCCGGACCGGCGATGATCGACGGACGGTGCTCCTCACGAAATCCGCGATGCGCCTCGCCTTGGCTCGGCGAGAACGCCGCGCGGATCGCCGCCATTCCCGCAGTGGATCAGGTGATCCGGTCCGCCGGCCCGGCGACGATGGCAGCCATCCGCCCGCACGTCGGCGATTCCGGACCGGCGATGATCGACGGACGGTGCTCCCCGCGAAATCCGCGATGCGCCTCGCCTTGGCTCGGCGAGAACGCCGCGCGGATCGCCGCCATTCCCGCAGTGACATCGAGTGTCCCATTCGCCTTCGCGGACTGCCCCGGCACGGGCGACGCGACGTACACCGGGGCGGCGCTCGACGGCTCGAAGGATACCATCGGTGCACAGAGACGACATGCGGCAGGAGCTGTCGGCGCAGACCGACATCGCGGGGTCACAGCCGCGAATTCATCCGCCGGGGCTGGGACGCCGCGGATACCGGATCAAATCCGTGCATAGCATCACCCGCCGCTGCCGGACGGCGGAAACCTCGCAAACCGCGCGAGGCTTCAACCGCGTGATCCACGCTCCGATGCACATCTGCCGACCCGTGCTGGGGCAGTCCGCGAAGGCGGACTTCGCGAACTTCCAGCGGCGAATTCATTCGCTCCGGCGCGGTGGCGGCGTCTCTCCGGTCAGATCCGCCCCCGGCACTGTTCGCCGGGGCTGGGGCGCCGCGATGCCGGTTCCGATCCGCGTCCGCAACCCGCGCTACCGCTCGGCCTCCGCCGGGGGGAAGATCACCGCGCTCGCAACGCCCTCCGCGCGCATGACGAGCTCCGCGAGCGGGTGGCGCACGGCCTCCAGCGTGCCGTCCGCGTGGTACACCAGGCCGCCCCCGCGCGGAATGCCCAGGCCGCGCGCGCCCTCGCCGCGGGCGCGGACCACGGCCCGCAGCTCCGCCCAGTCGCCCTCCTCCGCGTGCGCGTCCACCACGAACGGGGCCAGCCCCCACGTGCCGAACGCCGCGTCCGGCTCGCCCGCGGGCCATCCCGCCGTCCCCAGCTGCACGGCGCCGGCGCTCACCCCCACGAGCACGGCGCCCTCCTGGTAGCGCCGCTCCACCACGTCACGCATCCCCGACGCCTCGAACGCGCGCCATCCCACGTCCACGTCGCCGCCGGCCAGCAGGATCACGTCGGCCCGGTCCACGAACGCGCGGTCCTCGTCCGACGGCACGGCCGGGATCATCCGGCACTCCGACGGGCCAATGCCCTCGATGGCGGCGAGGAAGATGGAGTAGAAGTCCGGCACGTCGCCGTTGCTGGCGCCCAGGTACGCCGCCCGCGGCGCGCCCGGCCCCGTGTACGCCGCGATGCGGTCGATGAAGTGCTGCCCGTCCCCGTCTGCCCAGAACAGCAGCTGGCTGTCCGAGAGCAGGAAGAGGGGAGACGGCTCCGCGCGCGGCTCGTCCCCCTGCCGCGGGTCGCCCAGCACGGGAATGCGCCCCGTGAAGATGCGGTCCCCGCTCACTTGAGCGCGTTGACGAACACCGTGACGATCACGGCGTTGGTAAAGTCGATGAAGAACGCGCCCACCATGGGCACCACCAGGAACGCCCGCGGCGCCGGGCCGTACCGCTCCACCAGCGACCGCATGTTGGCCATGGCGTTGGCCGTGGTCCCCAGCATGAACCCGCAGAACCCGCCGCTCATCACCGCCGACTCGTAGTCCTTGCCCATCAGCGGAAAGATGGGCCACACGCAGATCACGGCAATCAGCAGCACCTGCACGGCCAGGATGGCCAGCATGGGCAGCGCCAGCCCGGCGATCTCCCACAGCTTGAGCGTCATGAGCGCCATGACGATGAACAGCGCCAGGGCCACGTTGCCGATGTCGTCGATCACCCGCTGGCTGATCTTGATGCGCCCCGTCAGGTCGTCCAGGTTGCGGATGACGGCCGCCACCAGCATGGCCCCGATGTAGCCCGGCAGACGGACCGTTTCCGTGGTGATCCACTCGCTCACCCAGTGGCCCGCCCACATGGCCACCAGGATGAGCACCACGCTCTGCAGCAGCACGAACGACTCCTCGTCCTCGCCCGCCGGCGCCTTGGCCGGCTCGTCGGCCAGCTGCTCCTCCATCACGTGCGTGGCCAGCGTGGGCGCCACGTAGTCCGGGCTGGACTTCGCGACGCGCAGCTTGTGGCGCTCGATGAGCCGCGTGCTGATGGGCGCGCCGATCACGCCGCCCATCACGATCCCCACCATGGCCGACGCCACCGCCACCGTCGACGCGCCGGGAACGCCGCTGGCCTCGAACAGGGGCGCGAACGCCAGCCCCGTCGCGGGCCCGCCCGTGAGCGTGACCGAGCCCGTGAGCACGCCAAAGAGCGGGTGCAGCCCCATGGCCGTGGCCATCCCCGCGCCCACCACGTTCTGCACGATGGCGAACACCGTGGCCACGGCGAAGAAGACGAGCACCTGCGGGCCGCCCACCTTGAGCAGCCGCAGCGACGCCGCGAACCCGATGCTGGTAAAGAACGCCACCATCAGCGGGCTTTGCAGCGTCGTGTCGAACTCGATGGGCGTGCTGCCCCGCGCGCGGGCCCAGGTCAGCAGCCCCGCCACGATGAGCCCGCCGATGACGGGCGCGGGGATGTTGTAGCGGGCCAGGGGCGGGATCATCCGGCGGATGCCGTAGCCCAGGAACAGCACCACGCCCGCGAAGGCGACGGTCTGGATGAGGTCCAGCTTCATGAACGGTTCAGTCCGCGCGAAGCGAGAAGGGGGTAAAGTCCGTCCTGCGGTCGAAGTAGTCCTCGTTCTCCGCCCGCTTGAGCGCGTTCACCACGCGGTACGTCACGGGCAGCATGAGCACCTCCCACAGCACCTTGAGCACGTAGTTGGTCACCATCACCGACAGCACCACGCGGGTGGGCAGCACGCCCAGCAGCGCCACGGGGTAGAAGATGCCCGAA
The DNA here is from genome assembly GCF_036280135.1 of Longimicrobium sp. Lineage (GTDB taxonomy): Bacteria > Gemmatimonadota > Gemmatimonadetes > Longimicrobiales > Longimicrobiaceae > Longimicrobium. The sequence goes on along the minus strand of NZ_DASURI010000313.1, from coordinate 9,132 downwards.
TCCACCGCCGCGCCCACGGCCGTGGAGCCGATGGCGCGCTCCCACAGCCGGCGTCCCTGCGTGCGCACCTTCATCTTGGCCAGGGCGAACGAGTTGGCGAACTCGCCGGCCCAGAACGCCAGTAGCGACGCCGCCACGATGCGCGGCGTGATCCCGAACACCGACTCCAGCGCCGCCTGCCCCGTGTAGCTGGGCGCCGGCGGCAGCCGCAGCACGACGACGCTCATCAGGGACGCGAACGCCAGCGCGCCAAAGCCCGTCCACACCACGCGCCGCGCCCGCGCGTAGCCGTACACCTCCGTCAGGATGTCGCCGAACAGGTACGAGATGGGAAAGAACAGGATCCCCGCCCCGAACGTGAACCCGCCGATCTCGCACACCTTCGCCGGCCCGATGAGGTTGCTGCACAGCAGCACGGTCACGAAGGTGGCCGTGATGAAGTCGTAGTAGCGGTACTGCTTGAGCGGCGCGACGGCGTCTGCCTGGGCCATGGGGAGGAGCTGTGGAGGGAGACGAAAAACGCGGCGCCGGGCCACGTGCCCCGGCGCCGCTTAGTCTATCCGCGCGCGGTGAGTATGTCGAGAGATGCGCGACTAAGCGCACCCTTCATCATGTGCTGTGCCGGGGGCCTCGCCCGTAGCGGGAGATTCGATCGTGCGGTACCACATCGACAAACGTCACCCTGTCACCCTCTTCGACAAACACAAGACGATCGCCATCATTGATACGCGCCTCGCGGTAGTACTTGTCCGGTTGGATCGGCTTGATACGCAAGCCGGGTGTGGGCTGCCGCTTGATCACCTGCATGATCGCACCGTCACACTGGCGCTGTCGCTCCGATGACAGATCTGCGTAGCTCGCCCTGAACTGCTCCGTCCAATCCGTTCGCAAGAACGTTTGCTGTTTGGCCACGGCGCCTCACCCGCTACGCCGCGCACGAGTACGCGGCGCAGCCTTGAGCGAGTCGAGCAGTGCCTGCGCCTCTTCAAGGGTTTCCGTGGTGACGATGCGGCCCTCCCGCCGATCTGCTTCGGCCTTGGCGATGCGCGCCTGCATCTCAGGATGGTGGAACCAGAGCTGATCCCTGGGGATCAGCGTCGCAGGCACGAGCTCAAACGTGCCCCGCTCCGTCTTTTCCAGGAGCAAGAAATCTCCCCCTTCCAACCCGAGTGCACGGCGCACTTCCTCGGGCAGCGTCGCACGCCCCTTCGCGTCGACAGTCATGAAGCTGAATGCGCGTTCGGCCACGGGAAACCACTCCGATGCGAGTACACCCACAATCCCTAATTGGGAAAGTACCATCTTACCTCCTCGTGTTCAAGTTTCCACGGTCGGCTACTGACAAAGCTTTTTAGGACAAACGGCCACATCGCGGACTGCTCTCCGCAACGAAGCGCGATGCGTGCGGCATGCGCACGCGGGCACACCGTGATCCATCCACATCCCGCCATGCGCATCACCAAACCGGCCGCTCGATACAGGAACGGGACAGAGTTTCAGGCACACGAGTCAAACGTCAGGCACTACCTTGGGACCAGGGCGGATGGATCCGCCCCGTTCAATCCCCCCACCCCAAGGAGACCGGACATGCAGACGTGGAGGACAAGGCTCGCGCTGGCCGCCGGCGCCGCCGTACTGGCGGGCGCCTGCGGCACCGCGGAAACGCATCTCGTCGCCCCTGAGACGGCACGGCACGGGCGCGGCCCGGCGCCGGAGGACGTCCAGGCGCCGCGGCAGGTGGTGCCGCCCCCGCCCGACACGGGCCGCGACGACCGCTGGGGCGGCTTCATCGGCGGCGGCGGGCGCTGAGCCGCACGGGGAGCGGGACGTCCACGCGGGCGTCCCGCTCCACGCGTCAGCGGACGGGCACCTCCGTGAGCGCCTCCACCAGCTCCTCGGCCAGCAGGTCCGAGCCGACCAGCGTCGACTCGTCGTCCTCCAGCTCGTCCCCCTCTACACCCTCGACGCCTTCGTCCTCCCCAGGCGGCGGCGGCTCCGCGGGCTCCTTTCCGAAGTCGCGCGAGCGCCGCAGCAGCGCCTCGGCCACGACCTTTTCCTGCGCCTCGCCGCGGCGCGTGGCCACGGTGAGCGCGTAGCTGGCCGCCATGTCCAGCCGCACCACCTGGCCCAGCAGCTCCGCCCCCTGCGCCAGGTTGATGAGCGCCTCGGCCACGCACTCGCCGTCGTCGCGCTCGTCGATCATCCGCCACACCTCGTTCCACGTGCGGGCAAAGAGCTCCGCGTCGCCCGCGCCGGCCGCGGACTGGGCCAGGCTGGACAGCCCCAGCATGCGCTCCACGGGGCGGACGAGGTGCGGCAGCACGGCCTGGAAGGTGGGCAGGGCCAGCGCGTGGTAGCCGTGCATCATCCAGAACCGGGCGATGTCGTGCGCCAGCACGGGCAGGCGCGGGTGCTGCCGGCCGTAGCTGCGGAACGCGGCGCGGGCGTACTGCTCCGCCAGCCGCGCGTCCGTCCCCGTGGCGTGGATGCAGAACAGGTCGTGCAGGGCCGTGGAGCGCACGGACCAGATGCCGTGCCGGCGCGCGGCCCGCAGCGCGCGCAGCAGGCGCGACCGCGCGCGGGGGCCGTCGCCGCGCTGCATGTGCATCTGCCCCAGGCCCGCGTGCGCCAGGCTGTAGACGCGCCAGTCGCCCGTGTGCCGCGCGATGGCCAGGGCGCGCCGGAACCACACCTCCGCGCGCCGGTAGTCCGCGGCCCGGCGGGAGATGAGGCCCACCAGGTAGGCGGGCGCCGCCTCGTCGGGCGCGGCCATGGCGGCGCGGACGGAAAACGCCAGGGCGGTGCGGGGCAGTCCTGCGTCGCTGGCCCAGCGCGACAGCTCCTCGCACAGGTCGCATACCTCCAGCGGCGTCACGCGGCTGGGGCGGTCCAGCAGGTTGGCCAGCCCCTCCAGCACGGGGCGCACGGGCGTGCCCGGCGCCACCTCCTCGTGAATGCGCTCCATCCGCTGCCGCAGCGCGCCGGTCGAGAACAGGTCATTGCGCTGGTGGGCGGGCGCCATGGCCCACACCTCCACGTCGCGCAGGGACTGCCACAGCAGCAGGCCAAGCTCGTCCCGGTTCTCGTCCAGGACGCCGAAGCCCTCGAAGGGCTCGCCCTGCACCAGCAGCCCGGGCGGCACGATCCACGGGCGTGAGCGGCCGCGAGCCTTCTTGGGGTGGGGCTGACTCATCCGACTTCCCTCCGACGGTGGAAAGGTGGGGCACGCCAGGGCATGAAGTGTACGATAAACACAGCGCGCCAAACCGACTAGTAGACAGACTAAACGCGTCCGGAGCGTGGCGTGTTGCGCGCGTGCCTTCCGCTAAAGCGCCGCAGGTGAACAGCTTGCGCGAACCGCCGTCCACTTTGCCTGAGCTTGTTTGTTTGCAAGCAGATACGAGGTCCAGCGATACGATTCCGCCAGGAACGGCGCGCGAGGTGTCGTTCGCGCCTTTTCGTGAGATTCCGTTCCGCCCGTCCGCGGCAGATCAACCGGGGACAGGAACGCGGGGCGTGGCCGCGAGAGATCGGAAGAACGTGCGGATTTCGTCCGGGAGGGAGCCGGTCGAAGGGGAAAGCAGAACCGCCCCGGACGGCGTGCGTCCGGGGCGGCGAAGGGGCGGATCGGCGGATGCCCGTCTACGGGATCCAGCGCGGCAGCCAGTCCGCCCCGGGCGAGCGGACGACGGTGGCGGAGGCGGAGCCGTCCGCCCGCGCCACGCGCAGGTCCGCGTCCTCGTCGTGCGTGGTCACGTAGACCAGGTGGCGGCCGTCGGGCGACCACGCGGGCATGGACGCCCGCTCGTCCGGCGCGCTCACCACGCGCGGGGGGCCGCCGGCCAGGGGCACCACGGCCACGCGCGACCCGCCCATGCGCGTGCGCAGGGTGAGCGCCACGCGCGTGCCGTCGGGCGACCACGCGGGCTCCGCCTCGCTCACGGCCGTGTCCGCGCCGGCGGCGCCCAGGGCGCGCAGGTCCGTGCCGTCGGGATTGACCACGTACACGCGGTCCACGCCCTCGCGGTTGCTCATGAACGAGACGCGCCGCCCGTCCGGCGACCACGCCGGCGCCCAGTCCTCGCGGTGAAACGCCGTCAGCCGCCGCACGCCGTTGCCGTCCGCGTCCATCAGGTAGATCTCCGAGTCGCCGTCGCGGCTGGAGACAAAGGCGATGGAGCGGCCGTCGGGCGACACGGCCGGCTCGAAGTTGCCCTGCGGGTTGCTCGTCAGCCGCTGAAGGCCCGTGCCGTCGGCCCGCATGCGGTAGATGTCGCGAAAGCTGGCCGTGTCGCTCTCGAACGCCAGCCAGCTCCCGTCCGGCGCCCACGAGGGCGAGCGAACACGCCCCGCCACGGGGCCGATGGCCCGGCCGGCCGGGGCGCGGCCGGGGCGCAGGGGCAGCACCGTCATCCGCTCGCGCTGCGTCTGCCCCTCGCCCACGGCGCTCACCATCAGCAGCGACGCCCCATCGGGCGAGGCCGCGGCGGGGTAGTCGTTGGACGGCTGCTCCGTCAGGCGCCGCACCCCGCGCCCGTCCGGCCGCACGGCGTAGACCTCGGCCTGCCCGTCGCGCTCGGAAACGAAGACGATGCGGCCGCGCAGGTCGCGAAGCTCGCCGCGCGAAAGGGCATCGCCCCCCGTCTCGGCGGATTCCGCCCGCGCGCATCCGCCGAGCACGAGCACGGAGGCAAGGACGGGCAGGAGGATGGATCGGTGCATCGGGCAATCCCGGTCGTCTGGATCCAGGTGCCCCCTCCCGGCGGACGTCACCGGGAGAGGGCCGAACGTGGGGACGCAGTTGCAGGCCGTCCCCTGTCACCTGTCCCCCGTCCCCCGCCGTTCAAACGCGCGCGAGGGACGGTTCCATCAGCAACGACTCAGCGCACGCGGACGGCGTCCGCGACCACCACGTACCCCTCGGTGGTCCAGCGCGACAGCACCACCTTGTTCCAGCCGGCGCTGAAGCTCCACGTGCCGATGGTGCGGAACGCGCCGCCGTTGACCTGCTGGTTCACGCTCACGCGGCCCACCTCGGCCCCGCTGGCGTTGTAGGCGATGAACGGCGCCGTGGCCGAGCGGTTGGTGCCGGCCGTCCACCAGGCGTCGATGGTCTTGGTCGCCGCGGCGGGCAGGTAGAACCAGAACGTGGCGCCGTCGCTCAGGGCCGTCGTGGAGGCGAACGCGTAGTTGCTGCCGTAGTAGCCGGCCGTGCCCGACGACACCTGCCACGTCGTGGACGACTCGAAGCGGGCGGAGGCGGCGTTGTTGTTGGCGTTGTTGTTGTCCACCACGATGCTGGTGCCGCTCGTGGCGCCGCAGGCCGTGTTGATGCGGTTCAGGTAGTCCGTCCAGGGCCAGTTCGGGCCCGGGTCCGTGCGGTTGTACGGCTGCAGCTGACCGTGACCCACGAAGTGCTGGCGGTCACGGGGAATGCCGTACGCCTTGCTGATGTCGCACGAAAGCCGGGCCGACGCGTCCAGCTGCCCCGAGGGGAAGGTGGTCTGCGAGGCGAAGCCGCCGTGCTCGATGCCCACGGTGAAGTGGTTGCTGCTCACGCCGTTGAGCCCGCACAGCACGCTGCTGTTGAGGGAGCAGTCGTACGTGGCGGCAATGTGCCAGGCGCGGCTGGCTTCGCGGACCAGCTGGCTGATCTCGCTGCCGCTCTCGTTGACCACGTAGTGCGCGCTGGCCTGCGCGGCCGAGTTGGTCAGCCAGCTCCAGCAGCTGCTGTAGCTGCCTTCGCAGGTGTGGATGATGACCATCTGCACGCCGCCCGTGCTGCCCGTGGGGCGGGCGTTGTAGTTGGGCGAGGGGCGCCAGATGGTGCCCGTCACGGGGTAGTCCGGCGCCACGGCCAGGGAGGCGTTCTCGGGGAGCTGGAACGCGGCGCGCACGCGCACGGGCATGATGGACGCGGCGATCCCGCCCGTGGGCGTCTTGCCCACCACGCCGCGGTTCATGGTGGCGTACACGTCGTTGTGCACGTAGCTGGCCTGCCCCTCCACCTGCGTGATGCCGCTGTACCTGGCCACGACCGGTCCCCACGCGGCCAGGTCGCTGCGGGCGATGCCCATCTCGTCGGCCCACAGGTCCAGCAGCGCGGCCGCGGCGCGGATGTTGGCCGCCGCGTCGGAGCGAACCTGCTCGGGCGTCACCTTCGCCAGCTGCGCGCCCTGGGTAACGCGCTCGCCGCGCAGGGCCATGATGCCGAACGCGGCCTGCTGGCCGGGGAACTCCACGCCGCCGCGCACCATCTCCCAGCGCGTTTCCACGTAGCCGATGGACTTGAGCAGCGTGGCCGGCACGCCGAACTCCAGGGCGGCCTGGTCAAAGATGCCGTCCAGCTGCGCGGCGGATGGCGCTTCCGGCGTGGGGGTGGCGGGGGATGTCGGCTCGTCGGAGCAGGCCGAGAGCGCGACCGCGGCCAACAGGGCCGCGGTCAGGATGCGGAACTTGCCCATGCGTCCTCCTGCAGGTGGAGAGGTTGGCGCGCGCGAGTTCTGAGGGGTGCGCGCGCCAGGGCTGATTGGTGTGGATGGAGCCTAGCACACGGGACCACAAAGGCGCAAGAGGGGCGGGAAAGGAGTTGCCCCGCAACGATTTGAGAACAGATGTCCCCAAACTATCTCGTATACGCGACCCCTTTGAACCGCTCTTAATTCATCCTCTGCATCATTTTGTGGCAACCATACGGATAGCAATCTTCCTGAATCCGAATTCACGTCTCCGCATGGAAACTCATCGAACAGTAGCGGGTTTCGTGGATCGGAAAGGAACAAAAACACTCACGCAGAGCCGCAGAGGCGCAGAGTACTTCGTCGCGCGATGAAGTACTCTGCGTCCTCTGCGGCTCTGCGTGAGAATGCAGTTGCCGTTGGTCTAGAGCTCGAACGGGACGGGAATGAACGTGAGGACGAAGATGACGATGCACGCCCACGCGATCACCCGGCGCGGCCCGTTCAGCCGGTAGCGGGGATCGAACACGGGCGGATGCGCCACGCGGCCGCGCCCCACCCCCAGGATGAGCACGGCCCAGAAGAGCCAGCCCATCCACCGCACCCCCATCGCCAGCAGGAACGCCAGCGTGAGCATCCCCAGCGCTCGATGCGCGCGGGGCCACAGGGAATACAGCACGTGCCCGCCGTCCAGCTGGCCCACGGGGATCAGGTTGAGCGCCGTAAAGAACAGGCCCATCCACCCGGCCATGGCCAGCGGGTGCAGGTCCACGAAGCCGGGCCCGGCCATGGGCGTGAGCGCCCGCAGGGCCATGAACCCCAGCGACTCGCCTATGGCCTGGTACTGGTTGTCCACCACGAAGCCGATACTTGCCGTGACCTCCGGCGGCATGTCGGGCACGCGCCGGCTCATCCACAGCCCGGCCACGACGGCGGGAAGGGAAAGCACGAAGCCGATGAGCGGCCCCGCGGCGCCCATGTCCAGCAGCACGGCACGGTTGAGCAGGGGCGAGCGCAGCCGGATGAACGCCCCGAACGTGCCGATCAGGCTCACGAACGGCGGCGCGGGGATGAAGTACGGCGGCGACACGTCCATCCCGTGCCGCCGCGCCAGGGCAAAGTGCCCCAGCTCGTGCGCGCCCAGGATGAGCAGCAGGGGCAGCGAGAACCACAGCCCGGGCGCCAGGGACGCCGGTGTCAGACGCGTGGGCAGGGGAATTGCAAGCCCCCCCAGGCTCACGCTTTGAAACCGCAGCGGGTCGCCGTCCACCAGCCCGGCTCCGGCCAGGGTGGCCGTCATGACCGTCGCCAGCAGCAGCAGCCCGTGCAGCCACCACCGCTCCCGCGGGCGGGGGCGGCTGCGGCGCGCGATGGTCACCTCCACGCCGTCGGGTCCGGACTGCGCGTACACGCGCCCCGGCCAGTGCGACAGGGCCTGCCGCACGGCCGGATCGTCGACCGTTAAGCCAGGATTAAGGCGTGCCTGAAACACCTGTTGGTCATGCAGTTCCACCAGGCGCCACGTGGCGAATGGCCCAGCAACCTCGGGCACTTTTCTCTTGACCTCCGTGTATACCGTGCTTAGGTTGGGGCCACGTTTCCTGACGACAGACCTGCTCGATCTCAGGGCGCGGCGCGCCCCCTCCCTGGCTTCCCTTCCCACTCAGCGGAACAATCCAGCGGACCCGGCGGCCACGTTGCCGTGGGTCTGCGTACATACATTCGGAGCAAATCGTGGACATCAGCACGATTAAAACCAAGAGCATCGCCGAGCTGCACGAGATGGCGGAAGGGCTCAACATCTCCAACTACTCGGGGCTCCGCAAGCAGGACCTCATCTACCGCATCGAGCAAAACCTGCTCGACAGCGAGGTGGTGCTGCGGGGCGAGGGCGTGCTGGAGGTCCTTCCCGAAGGCTACGGCTTTCTTCGTTCGCAGGACTGGAACTACCTGTACGGGCCGGACGACATCTACGTGTCGCCCAGCCAGATCAAGCGCTTTGACCTGCGCACGGGCGACACCGTGCTGGGACAGGTGCGCCCGCCCAAGGAGGGCGAGCGGTACCTGGCCCTGCTCAAGGTGGAGCGCGTGAACGGCGACGAGCCCGACAAGGCCAAGCACCGCGTCGCGTTCGACAACCTTCGCCCCCGCTACCCCGACGACCGCATCCACCTGGAGACGCCGTCGGGCGACCTTTCCATGCGCGTGATGGACCTCATCGCGCCCATCGGCAAGGGCCAGCGCGGCCTCATCGTGGCGCCCCCCAAGGCGGGCAAGACGATCCTCATGCAAAAGATGGCCAACGCCATCACCGAGAACCACCCGGAGGTGCACCTGATCGTGCTGCTCATCGACGAGCGGCCCGAAGAGGTCACCGACATGCAGGAAAACGTTCGCGCCGAGGTCATCAGCAGCACCTTCGACGAGCCCGCCGACCGCCACACGCAGGTGGCCGAGATGGTGCTGGAAAAGGCCAAGCGCCTGGTGGAGCACGGCCGCGACGTGGTGATCCTGCTGGACTCCATCACCCGCCTGGCGCGCGCCTACAACGTGGTGGTGCCGCACTCGGGCAAGATCCTGTCGGGCGGCGTGGACGCCAACGCCCTGCACAAGCCCAAGCGCTTCTTTGGCGCCGCGCGCAACATCGAGGAGGGCGGCAGCCTGACCATCGTGG
>NZ_DASURI010000312.1:0-2832 GCF_036280135.1 Longimicrobium sp. | reverse complement strand
AGGGAGATGGTTCCCGCGCGACACGGCGGGCACTCGGGTGAGGGTCGGCTGTTGAAGCCTCCCACAGTTTTGTGAGGCTTTCCGCAGTCCCAGCGGCGGCTTCAGCCGCTCTGGCCGGGAGCCCGCCCAACGAGAAAGGGCCCGGCATCCGCGCCGGGCCCCTTCCGCACTCACGCATTCGCAGTTCACGGCTGCAGCACGCCGCTGTACAGGCGCGGGTCCTCCAGCACCTTGGCGGCGCCGCGTACCACGCAGGTGAGCGGCTGCTCGTCCAGGTGGATGGACAGGCCCGTCTCGCGCTCCAGCAGCCGGCCCAGACCCCGCAGCTGCGCGCCGCCGCCCGTCATGACGATGCCCGCGTCCAGGATGTCGCTGGCCAGCTCCGGCGGCGTGATCTCCAGCGCGCGGCGCACGGCGGCCACGATGGCGTGCACGGGCTCCTGGATGCACTCACGGATCTCCTCGGAGTGCACGCGCACCGTCTTGGGAATGCCGTTCACCAGGTCGCGGCCCGTGACGTCCATCTCCCGCTCGTCGCCCAGCGGATGCGCGCTGCCGATCTGGATCTTGACGCTCTCCGCCGTGGCCTCGCCGATGAGCAGGTTCCGGCTCTTGCGCACGTAGCCCATGATGGCCTCGTCCAGCTCGTTGCCGGCCACGCGGATGCTGGCGTCGGCCACGATGCCGGACAGGGCGATGACGCCGATCTCGCTCGTGCCGCCGCCCACGTTCACCACCATGCTGCCCTTGGGCGACGTCACGGGCAGCCCCACGCCGATGGCCGCCGCCATGGGCTCGGAGATGAGCGACACGCTGCGCGCTCCGGCGCCCATGACGGCCGCGCGGACGGCGCGTTTTTCCATCTCGGTGATGCCCGATGGCACGCCGATGACCACCTGCGGCTTGACCCGGAAGATGCCGCGGCGCTTGAGCACGCGTTCCAGGAAGTGGCGAAGCATGAGGTCCGCCATGTCCACGTCGGCGATGACGCCGTCGCGCATGGGTCGTACGGCGATGATTCCCTCGGGCGTGCGCCCCACCATGCGCTTGGCCTCGAGCCCCACGGCCCGCACCTTTCGGCTTTCCCGGTCGATGGCCACCACCGACGGCTCGTTGATCACGAGCCCCTCGCCCTTCATCTCGATGAGGGTGTTGGCCGTCCCCAGGTCGATTGCGATGTCCGCCACTTCGGATTCCCGCCTTGCTGTCGGTCCAGAACTGCTTTCATCATGCGCGGTTCGATGCGCTCGCCGGCCAATCTATCGCATCCGCCGCCGGAGGGCGAACACCCCCGATTCGTGCTGGATGAGAGGGGCTCGCGCCGGCAGCGACCGGTCCCTCCCATCCCCGGCCCTTCCCCCACAAACGGTGTGGGGAAGGGGGAACATGGATCGTGCACAGTGGCGGACACTCTGCCGGCCCGCGGAGGGCCCCCACCCCCCGACCCCCTGCCCCCGCTTCGCGGGGGAGGGGGAGAACCTCATCGCTCTTGAGCCTGCCTCCGTGCTCGGGCTGGGGTGTACCTCCTCTCCCGCGCAGTTTGCGGGAGAGGGCCGCGAGGAACGAGCGGGGTGAGGGCCCCGAGGGGTGAGGGCTCCCCGGCGCGGGCTTTGCTGTCCACTCGCGATTCGAGCGCGGAGGAACGCAAGCGTAACCGAGTGGAGGTGCGTGATGGGGGCGACGATGGATCGGGTATCGGGAAGGGAGCTGGAGCGGACGGAGTTCCCGTCCACGGAGGGCGGCGCGCGCGACATCACGCCGGACCTGGCGTACCTGCGCACGGCCATCGTCAACCTGTTCTTCTGGGGCCCCCGCGACGCGGGCGACCGCGGCTGGGTCCTCGTCGACACGGGGATGTACGGCTCCGGGCCCAGGATCGTGAAGGAGGCCGAGGAGCGGTTCGGCAAGGGGGCTCGGCCGCGCGCCATCATCCTCACGCACGGGCACTTTGACCACCGGGGCAGCATCCACGAGCTGGTGGAGCTGTGGGACTGCGTGGTATACGCCCACCCGCTGGAGCTGCCGTACCTCACGGGCGACTCCAGCTATCCGCCGCCGGACCCCACGGTGCCGGGCGGCGCCATGGCGCGGCTTTCGTTCGCGTATCCCAGCAAGCCCATTGACCTGGGCGGCCGCGTGCGGCCCCTGCCGGCGGACGGCAGCGTGCCCGGCATGCCCGGGTGGCGCTGGGTCCACACGCCGGGGCACACGGCCGGCCACGTGTCGCTGTTCCGCGACGCGGACCGCACGCTCATCGCGGGCGACGCGTTCGTCACCACGCGGCAGGAGGCGCTGCGCTACGTGGTGGAGCAGACGCCCGAGGTGAACGGCCCGCCGGCGTACTTTACGCCGGACTGGGTGGCCGCCGAGCGCTCCGTGCGGCTGCTGGCGCAGCTGGAGCCGGAGATCGCCGCCACGGGCCACGGCATTCCGCTCCGCGGCCCGCAGCTGCGCGACGAGCTTCGCGCGCTGGCCACGGACTTTCGCGCGCGGGCGGTGCCCAGGCACGGCCGCTACGTGGACCGCCCGGCGGTGATGGACGAGCGCGGCGTGGTGTTCGTGCCGCCCGCGCCGTTCGACGCCACGAAGACGCTGCTGGTGCTGGGTGGCGCGTTCGTGCTGGGGGTGGCGCTCGCGCAGGCGCTGCGGCGGTCGCGCGGGCCGCGCATCGAGCGGTACGAGCCGGACCGCGCCTATGGTCCGCACGCCAGCGACGGGCATGCGCACCACGCGCACTACCGGGACTACGAGGAGCCGGTGATCCTGTAGGGCCTCACCCGCTCGCTGTCGCTCGCACCCTCTCCCGCAAACTGCGCGGGAGAGGGTGTATAC
>NZ_DASURI010000311.1:0-5296 GCF_036280135.1 Longimicrobium sp. | reverse complement strand
CACCGATCCACCGATCCACCGATCCACCGATCCACCGATCCACCGATCCACCGATCCACCGATCCACCGATCCACCGATCCACCGATCCACCGATCCACCGATCCACCGATCCACCGATCCACCGATCCACCGATCTTGAGGGCCGTGCGCGCGTCGCGTAAGTTCACGCGCCCACCATCCCGTCGCCGCTCCAGACGTCACACGCTTCCCGCCCGTGATCCGCATCGTTCAGAAGCTCCATCGCCATCCTCGCGCCCGGCGGATGCCATGCGCCGGCTGATCGCTGCGGGCGCCGCGCTGCTGCTGGCGGCGTGCGGCACCTCCGCATCGTCCGAGGCAGACGCGAAAGGGGCGTTCCGCTGGGGCGGCGACGCGGAGGGCGGCGCGCCGTTCGTGGAGGCGGACCCGGCGGACCCGACCGTGGTACGCGGCTTCGACGTGGAGATCGCGGGGATGATCGCGGAAGGGCTGGGGCGCAAATCGGAGTTCGTCCAGGTGGCGTGGGCCAGCATCGGCCAGTCGCTGGACCGCGGCGACTTCGAGATCGGCTTGTCGGGCGTGGAGGACCGGCCGGAGATGCGCGAGCGGTACGCCCTCACCATCCCGTACTACGAGTTCCACGAGGTGCTGGCCGTGCGCCCGGCGGACCGTGACCGCTTTCGCACGCTGGCGGACCTGGCGGGGCGGCGCGTGGCCACGCTGGGCGCCACCATGGCGCACGACATCCTGCTGGACGAGCAAAAGAAGACAGGGCTGGTCCCCGTCTCGTACGACGACGACATCCACCCGTACACGGACCTCGTGGCCGGCCGCGTGGACGCCGTGCTGCTGGACAACGTCATCGCGGACCGCTCGCTCCGGCGCACGGGCGGCTTTGTCATCCAGCCGGAGCCGGTGGCCACGGGCGCGTACGTGGGCGTGTTCGCGCGCCGCAACGCGGCCCTGCGCGACAGCGCGAACGCCGTCCTGCGCGCGCGGATGCAGGACGGCTCGCTGGAGGCCACGTTCCGCCGCTGGGGCGTATGGGACGACGCGCAGGCGGCGTACTTTCAGCGCGTGCTGGCCCAGGCGCCGGGCGAGGACGGCGCCGCCGCCACCCGCGACCGCTCCGTCGCCGCCTACCTCCCTTCCCTGGCGCGCGCGGCCGGCGTGACGATCATCCTCTCCGTGCTGGCGATGGTGCTGGCCGTGGGGCTGGGCATCACGGTGGCGGCGGGGCGCGTGTACGGCCCGCCCGCCGTCCGGGCCCTGCTGACGGTGTACGTGGAGGTGATGCGGGGCACGCCCGTGCTGCTGCAGCTGTTCGTCATCTACTACGGGCTGGCGTCCGTCGTGCGGCTGCCGGCGTTCGCGGCGGCCGTCATCGGGCTGGGTCTGAACTACGCGGCGTACGAGTCGGAGATCTACCGCGCCGCCCTGCAGGCCGTCCCCCGCCAGCAGCTGGAGGCCGCGCGCACACTGGGCCTCACGGAGCTTCAGGCGCTGCGGCTGGTGCGTGGCCCCCAGGCGCTGCGGCACGCGCTGGCCCCCATGACCAACGACTTCGTGGCGCTGCTCAAGGACTCGTCGCTCGTGTCCGTCATTACCGTGGTGGAGCTGACCAAGCAGACGGCCATCTACGCCACCAACGTGGGCAGCTGGGCCGTACCGGGCGTGTTGTGCGCGCTCATCTACCTGTCGATGTCGCTGCCGCTGAGCCGCGTCGCGCGCCGGCTGGAGCAGCGCTGGAGCCTGGCATGAGCGGCACGCTGGTGATCCGCGGGCTGCACGCCGTGCGCGGCGACAAGCCCGTGCTGCGCGGCCTGGACCTGGAGGTGGAGCCGGGCGAGGTGGTGGCGCTGATGGGCGTCTCCGGCGCGGGCAAGTCCACGGTGCTGCGCGCCGTGGCCGCCCTGGAGCCGTTCACGGCCGGCCTGATCGAGGTGGGCGGATTTCGCCTCGCGCCCGGCCCCGTGCCCCGCGAGTCGCGGCTGCGGGAGCTGCGGCGCAAGGTGGGGATGGTGTTCCAGTCGCACGCGCTCTTTCCGCACCTGACGGCGCTGGAGAACGTGACGCTGGCGCCCGTGCACGTGCTGGGCTGGCCGGCCGCAACGGCGCGGCAGGCGGCCATGGAGCTGCTGGAGAGCCTGGGCGTGGGCCCGCGCGCCGGCGCCTATCCGCGCGAGCTGAGCGGCGGAGAGGCGCAGCGCGTGGCCATCGCGCGGGCGCTGGCCCCGGACCCCGCCGTGCTGCTGATGGACGAGCCCACGTCCGCGCTGGACCCCGCCCGCCGCGGCGCACTGGGCGAGTCGCTCCGAAAGCTGGCGCGCGGCGGACGCGGCCTGCTGGTGGCCACGCACGACGTGGACTTTGCCCTGGCGCACACGGACCGCGTGCTGGTGCTGCACGAGGGCCGCATGGCGGAGTACGGCACGTCGTCGATGGTGCTCACGCAGCCATCGGAGCCCGCCACGCGCGAGCTGCTGGCGCACGAGCGCAGGGAATAGGGAACAGGGAATAGGGAGTAGCCTGCAACTACGGACCCGCGCTGATTCGCTGCACGTCCCTGTCCGCCTCGACATGCACGTCCCCCGCGACATACGATCCCGCGAGGCTGTCGTGAACCGCGCCCCCGCAAGACACGTCATCCTGAGGAGCCGCCGCGTGGAGGCTGCCCGCGCGTGATCCATGGCGGCGACGAAGGATCTTGTGTCCGAAGCACCAAAGCGGCTCCATCACGTGACCCTGCCCTCACGTACCGCACACAAGATCCTTCGTCGCGCCCAGAGTCCGGTGCACGTTCGGGGTGCGCGCGGGCGCTCCTCAGGATGACGCATCGCGGGGACCGTGCTTCCTCACCACTCGACACGAAAGAAGCCTCACGCGAAACGTCGCGTGAGGCTTTGTCCGTTCCGCCGATGCCGATCCGCCCCTCAGCAGACGGCGGGGAGGCTGCAGTTGGCGTCGGGGTTCTGCGTGCAGCAGTTGGTCTGGATGCGCGACGCCCAGCACAGGAAGTTCACGCACGTGGCGCACGTGTCCACCCCGCTCTGGTGCGCCGCCACCGTGCCCCGCCCCACCTCGTCCGCGGCGACAGTCGCGAACGTCTCCACCGCCAGGTCGTCCAGCTTCAGCTTTCGCCTTTGCATCCGGCCACCTCCGTTCAGGGTTCCGCGACGGAGGGGGACGACCATGCAAATCCTTTACCCGCAAATAGATACTTCCGTACGCCTAGACCCCGCGCCCATCGGGGCCTCGTCGTCCGGCTGATTCCGGTCAGGCGGATGTCGCGAGGTGGATGAGGCCCGCTTCCGTGTGGCGAAACCCCAGCGCACGATAGAACGGCGCAAGGTGCGGCTCGTAGTCCACGTGCAGCCACGCGGCGCGGGCCTCCTTCGCGGCCGCTGTCGCCGCGCGCACGAGCGCCGAGCCGATGCCGCGATGCCGCACGTCCGGATGCACCGTGGGATCCAGCAGAAACGCATGCTCGCCCCCGTCCCACGCCACGTTCACGAACCCCACCAGCCGCTCGCCCTCGAACGCCGCGATCCAGGCCAGGCTGCGCTCCAGCACGGGCCCGAACGCCCGCGTGACGTGGTCCGGCCACGCCGCCGTGAACAGCGCGTTCAACTGCGTATCCGGGAGCGGCGGTCGGGTAAGGAAGGTGATTTCCACGTCGGATTGCGTCGTGGGATAGATTGGGGAGCGACGACTCGACTCGCTGCACCGCATCCATCCGCTCTGGGGCAGTCCGCGAAGGCGGACTTCGCGCCTTTCCAGCGGCGAATTCATTCGCTCCGGCTGGGGGACGGCGTTACCAGATCAGATTCGCACGAGGATCATTCGCTCAGGCGCGGACGCGGCGCGTCCCGGTCCAGGTGGGCGATGCGCATCCTTCGCCCCGGTCCGGGAGCCACACACCTGGAATCGGCCGCAGAGCCGATCCGTGCGGGATCGTCCGCCGCACGGGTTACAACAGTCTCCGCCCCGCGGCATCGAACGCCTCCACGGGCGCGGCGGCGGAGGGGGTGGCGGGATACTCGTCGCGTAGGAGCGTCCAGATCATCCCGGGCTGCAACGCGCCGTCGCCGCCGATCACGCGGGCGCGGAGGGTAGCTTCGTGCGTATAGCCCAGCTTGGCGGGGACGGCGGCGCTGCGCACGTTCGCCGGATCGCAGCGGATCTCCATCCGCTCCACGCCGTTGACCTCGAACGCCACGCGGGTCAGCGCCGCCGCGGCCTCCGTGGCCAGCCCCCGGCCCACGTGCGGCGCGCTGATCCAGTAGCCGATCTCCAGCGCGTCCGTGCCCACGCGCGGGTGCAGGCCCGTGCCGCCCAGCACCTCGCGCTCGTCGGGGCTGAAGAGGGCGTAGATGTAGTCCTCGTCCTGGTCGAACTTCGCCCGAAAGGAGCGAAGCCGCTGCACCTTGGTCTCCAGCTCCTCCGGCTCGGAATGCACCCACGGCATCCACGGCCGAAGGTGCTCCACGCTGGCGGTGATGGCGTCCGCCAGCAGCGGCGCGTCCGCCGGGCTCCAGCAGCGGATCACCAGACGCGGCGTGTGGATGCGGTACGCGGGACCGGGCATCGGGTCGGGTCGTCGGGCGAGAAGTGCTGAAGTCTGCCGCCTCAGGGAACGAGGCGGCGATACGTGAGCAGCACGTCGGGATCGAAGGCAAGGTGCAGCTCCAGGCCGTCGTCCGTCACCCGTCCCCATACGTGCGGCGGCGGCGTGCAGAGGGCGTTGGGCGGGCACACGGCGCCCATCTCGATGGTGCTGCCCTTTACGTCGTAGACGTAGTGTTCCGTGTACGTGAGGGTGGTGTCGCGCGGGCCGGGGACGAGGTAGTCCAGGCGCTCGGTCACCTCACGGCGGGCCCGGCCGTCCTCCTGGAGCCACAGGTTGTCCTGCAGCAGCTCGATGCGCACGTTCTCGTTCCGGATCACCACGGGCGGGTCCACGTCCAGCGCGTAGCGGGCCGCCACCTCCACGTCCGTCGCGGAATCGCAGCCGGCGACGGCGGTGCACAGCAGGGCGAGCGCGGCACGTCTGCGGATCATCATGGCGTCGTTCGGTCGCGGTGAGGAGCGCGAAAGCATCCACATCTGCCTCACAACGCGGAGGCCCGGCCGTCCGTGACAGTGCCGCGCCGGAGGTGGAGCCCGAACGGGCGGGCGAGTGCGCGGACAAGGACGTTCGGGAGATGCGGATCAGGCGGCGCCGGCCGTCACTGGCAGGGGCGCGCCGTCTCCGTGTCGTACGCCTGGAAGCGGCCCGGCGCGGTGAGCAGGTAGACCATGCCCGGCAGCTCCGGG
>NZ_DASURI010000310.1:0-3152 GCF_036280135.1 Longimicrobium sp. | reverse complement strand
GCCCTCTCCCCCGACCGCCTTTTTGCTCGTTCCTCGCAACGGCGGTCGACCCCTCCCCCAACTTCGGGGGAGGGGTGGCGAGCGGGCAGGCTCAGCGCGCGGAACTGAGCCTGTGCATGAGGGACGCGTCGCTGTCGGCGCGAACCATCGGAGTGTGGAGGTGCCGTTATCCTCAATGCGAAGCGAGGTAGGTGCGAGCGAGCGCGCAGTCTGCGTTGCGCGCTGCAGTCTGGGGGAGGGGCACTTCGCCTCTGGGGACCATCTGCCCCACGAGGATCATCCGCTCTCGCCACGACCTCCGCCCCGATGCAGATCGCCCGTTTGAAGTCTACACCCTCTCCCGCGCAGTTTGCGGGAGAGGGTGGGTGAGCTTTGCGAACCCGGGTGAGGGCCCCCGGATGAGGGTCATCGTCTCCCTTGTCCACCCCCCGCGCCCGCGCCTATCTTGCGCCCGCGCCGGACGATCCGGCCGGCGCACCCACCAAACGCGTTTCCGTTCCACCTTTCCCGATACAGAGAACCATCCCATGACGATCTCTCGTCGCGCCGCCGCCGTGTGCGTTGCGCTGGCGTGCGCCGCCGCGCTGCCGGTCCAGGCGCAGCGCGCGTTTCCCACCCTGCGCGTGGGGCAGAGCCTGCAGGGGCGCCTGTCGCAGTCCGACCCGCAGATGTACGGGCGCGGCCGCTTCAAGGTCTACCAGTTCCGCGCGCAGCCCGGCGTGCGCTACGTGGCCACCCTGCAGTCCGCGGATTTCGACGCGTACCTGCACGTGGCGCGCACCGTGGGCGGCCTGACGGACTACATGCTCACGGACGACGACGGCGGCACCGAGACCAACTCGCGCCTGCGCTTCACGGTCCCCACGGCCGGCACGTACATGCTCGTGGCCCAGTCGCTGGGCGAGGACGGCACGGGCGCGTTCACCGTGGCGCTGGACACGGCCACCATCCGCCGCCCCGTCGCGCGCGACGTGCGCCCCGGCGAGACCATCCGCGGCGAGCTCACGGACGACGACGCCGACTACGCCGACGCGGGCGGCGACACCGTGAGCGCTTCGGGCTTCTACGACCTGTACCGCTTTTCGGGCCGCGCCGGGCAGCGCGTGCGCGTCCGCATGCAGATGGAGGAGTTCATCCCCAACGTGGCCGTGGGGACGATGGAGGACGGCGAGTTCGTCGCGATCCAGTCCTCGGAGACGAGCGGCACCGTGACGCTGCGCCTGCCGGAGGATGGCACGTACTACGTGCAGGCCGGTGCCTACGGCGAGGTCACGGGTGACTACTCGCTCACCATCGACGACCGCACCAACGCCCCCGCGCCGCGCACCACGGCCGTCCGCCGCGGGCAGACCGTCACGGGCGCGCTGGCCTCCGGCGACGCCGAGCTCGACGACGGCCGCCTGCACGACGCGTATTCGTACACGGGCCGCGCGGGCGAGCGCATCCGCATCAGCATGTCGTCCGACGAGTTCGACACGTTCATCGTCCTGGGGCGGATGGTGGACGGCGAGTTCCAGGAGCTGGAGAGCAACGACGACGCGGAAGGGGGCGAGGGCACCAACTCCGTCCTCGAGGTGGAGCTCCCGGACGACGGCCGCTACATCATCCAGGCGACGTCGTTCGCCGCCGACTCCGAGGGCGACTACCGCCTGACGGTCGGCGGCGGCCGCTGAGCCGGACGGCGGTACGAAGGTACGGCTTGATCCGTCGGCCGATGCGGTTCCGCCCCCGCCCGTTGTTTACGGGCGGGGGCGGAGTGCGTTGTGCGACAATCTGATACGGCCCTCGCGCCCGTTGCGCGCGCGGGGGATGCGGATTATCGTCCTCTTTCAAGCACGTGCCCGGCGCGCACCCCTTTCGCGCGGCGGGAACGCTCCGATCGCTTTCGCGGAGTCCGATGTCCCCTCCCCCCAATCGATCCGTCCTGCTGCGGCTGGCCGTCGCGCTCGCCTGCGCGGTGCTGCCGGGCGCGCTGCACGCGCAGGACACGCTCAAGATCCCCACGGCCACCACCACCGCGCCGCGCGTCCCCCGGCCCACGGGCAGCGTCCTCGCCCGGCCGCCCGTCGTCACGCAGCCGTCCGCCGCGGACGCCGACGCGGGGCAGGACCTCGTCACGGTGCCCAGCCTCTCCGGGCGCTCGGTGGACGAGGCGCGGCGCATCCTGGCCGGCGCCGGGCTCCTGGTGGGCCGCGTCGCCGAAGGACAGGGAGAAGGCACGCCGGGCAGCATCCTCCAGCAGCAGCCGCGCGCCGGCTCCGTCGTGGCCCGCCGGTCCGACGTCCGCCTGTGGATCGTCCCGCGCCAGCAGCAGGCGCCGCCCGTCACCTACCGTCCGCCCGCGTCGCAGGAGCCGGCGCGCGTCACCGTCCCCCGGCTCATCGGGCGGACGACGGGGGATGCGCGCGCCGCGCTGGCCGCCGCGGGGCTGGAAGTGGGCGCCGTGGCGGAGGTGGCGGGCGCGGGAACGCCGGGGACGGTCGTCCGCCAGCTGCCCGCCGCCGGCTCGCCCGTGGAGCCCAAGTCCACCGTGCGGCTGTGGGTGGTCCCCGCGCGCGTCGCCGCGGACCCGCCGCGGGACAGCCTGGTGCGCGTGCCCAACCTGGCCGGCCGCACGCCGGAGCAGGCCCGCGCCGCGCTCGCCTCCGCCGGCCTGCGCCTCGCCGGCGTGGCGGAAGGGACGGGTACCGGCACGCCGGGGACGGTCGCGCGGCAGCAGCCCGCCGCGGGCGCCGCCGTGGCGCCGGGAAGCGGCGTGCGGCTGTGGACCGTCCCCGTGCAGGTCGCCACCCGGCCCGATTCGCCGGTGCAGGACCCGAAGCCGCCCGTCCAGCAGCCGGCGCAGAATCCCCCCGTCCAGGACCCCACGCGGACGCCGCCCGTGCAGAATCCGCCCGCGGCGGATTCCGCGCGGACGCCCGTGGAGCCGCGGACGCCGGACTCGCTCGCCGTGCCGGACGTGCGCCGGCTTACGCTGCGGGAGGCGCGGGCGGAGCTGGAGCTGCTGGGGCTGGCCGTCGCGCTGGACGCGGGGATGGCGGACAGCGCCGCGTGGACCGTTCGCGCGCAGCAGCCCGGCCCCGGCGCGCGCTTGGCGACGGGTGGCGTGGTGGCGCTCCTGCTCGATCCGCCCGCCGCGGGCGCCGTCGCGG
>NZ_DASURI010000309.1:0-5456 GCF_036280135.1 Longimicrobium sp. | reverse complement strand
AGGTCGTTCACCGTCAGGCTGATGCCGTTGAGGGTGATGGACCCGTGCAGCACGGTCACGGATACGACCTCGTCCGGCAGGGAGAAGTCGATGAGCGTGAGCTCGTCGCGCGGTTCGATGCGCAGCACCTTGCCCACGCCGTCCACGTGCCCCTGGACGAGGTGTCCGCCCAGCCGCGCGCCGAACGCCAGCGCACGTTCCAGGTTCACCCGCTGCCCGGGCCGGAACGCGCCGAAGGTGGTGCGCCCCAGCGTGGTGGCGATGGCCTGCACGCTGAAGCCGTCTTCGGTGATGGCCGTGACCGTCTGGCAGGGTCCGTCCACGGCGATGCTGTCGCCCAGGCGCAGCCCGTCCAGCACGGCCTGCGCGTGGATGGTGATGGATACCCCGTTGCCCAGCGGCTCCACGGCCGCGATGGTCCCGACTTCTTCTACGATCCCCGTGAACACGGCCTGACCCGGGTTGATGCGGATGCTGTTCGGCGTGGCGCAAACTTACGGGTTGGGTCAAGGGGGTGCAACGGAACGGGCTTGAACCGCAGGGAATAGGGAACAGGGAATAGGGAATAGCCTGCAACGGCGGGGATGGTGATGCGGATGGATCGTCGCGCGGACGCGGCGGTTCCGCCCGGGCGCAGCCGGAGCCGCGACCCGAAAAGCGTAAAAGCCCCGCCAACTGCGCGAGGCTTCAATCGGCCAGCCGCAAATCTATCCCTCGCAAGCACTTCGCCCCGCGCACCTCGACTCGTTCGAAGTCTACACCCTCTCCCGCGCAGTTTGCGGGAGAGGGTGCGAGCCTAGGCGAGCGGGTGAGGGCCCTCCAGCGTCACCAGCGTATCCGCCCCGAACGCCTGCGTCGCGACGTGCCGCCAGCGCCGCGCATCCGCCAGCGCGGGGCTCGCGATCCCGCCGAATGGCGCCATGCCCCCGGGACCGATGAGCACCGGGGCGTAGAAGAGGTACATCCGGTCCACCACGTCCGCCGTCAACAATGTGCTGGCGAGGACGGCGCCGCCCTCCACGAACATCGAGCGCACGCCTGCCTCGCGGATGGCGCACAGCTGATCGTCCAGCCCAAAGCCGGCGATCACGCGCACGCCGGCGTCCTCCAGCGCGCGGCAGCGATCCGCCGGCGCATTCGGCTCGCAGACGGCCCACACGGGGATCTCGCGCGCGGAACGGACGAGCTTCGACTCCGGCGACAGGCGCAGCGCGCGGTCAAAGACGATGCGCACGGGCGGCACGCGCGGCTTCACCCTGCCGCGCACCGTCAGCTGCGGGTCGTCCGCCAGCGCGGTGCCGATGCCGACGGCGATGGCGTCGTAGCCGGCGCGCAGGCGATGCGTCTCGGCGCGAGCCTCCGCGCCCGTGATCCAGACGGAGCGGCCGTCGCGGTCCGCGATGCGGGCGTCGAGCGACATCGCCAGCTTGAGCGCGATCAGCGGGCGCTCGGCGCTGGACGGGCCATGCGCGTGGAAGAACGCGTGGTTCTGGTCGCGGACGGCATCCTCCTCCACGCCCCCGGTCGCCTCGATGCCCGCCGCGCGCAGCACGGACGCGCCGCCGGACGCCTTGGGATTGGGGTCGAAGCCGCCGAAGACGACGCGTCGCACGCCGGCCGCGATCAGCGCGTCGGTGCAGGGCGGCGTCTTGCCCCAGTGACTGCACGGCTCCAGCGACACGTACGCCGTGCATCCGCGGGCCGCGTCGCCGGCGGCGCGCAGGGCTTCGACCTCCGCGTGCGGGCGGCCGTACTCTGTGTGCCATCCCTCGCCCACGACCTGCCCGTCGTCGCGCACGATCACGCAGCCCACCATCGGGTTGGGCGCCACCCTGCCCCACCCGTTCCACGCGAGTTCGATCGCCCGCCGCATGAATGCGCGGTCCTGTTCGGTGACGTCAGGCATCGGCTTTCGTTCGCCCGGGCGGGTGTCGGTGATGGAGTGCACGCGCGGTAGACTGCGGCGCCTTACCCGGGATGACAAGCCCTGGCGGAGGCACAAAAGGCGAGAGGGCCGTCCTCCCCGCGGGAAAGACGGCCCTCGTCACGATCCAACGACCGCACTCACGCACTTCCGCACTTCAGTTCAAAGCGAGAGCCGGAACCCCACGCTGCCGAACCACGTGCCCTCGCCCGGGTCGAAGTCGCTCGTGCTGGGGAACCCGCCGATGGGGTCGGCGCCCTGCATCCAGCCCACCTCGCCCACCAGCGACGCCACCAGCACCGTGAACGAGCCGTCCAGGAACGCCGACCAGCGGTCGTTGTCCACGGCCACGTCGCGAAAGCGGTAGATGGACTCCGTGCCCGCCACGGCCGGGGCGCGGAACGCGAAGCTGGCGTCCGTCTCGAACTTGTCGTAGCCCACGCCGGCCGTGAGCCCCAGCCCCAGCAGGCGCTTGCTCACCGCCGCGCGCGCGCTCCAGTTGCTGAGCCCAAAGTCGATCTCGCCAAAGTCGCCGTCCGCCGCGCAGGTGCTCACGTTGCCGCCCACGGACACTTCGGTGCCCTCGCACACTTGGCCAAAGCTCACCTCGCCCAGGTCGCGGTACATCAGCGACACCGACACGCCCGGCGTGACGAACGACTCGCGGATGAGCCCCACGCGCGCGCCGGCGCCCCAGCTGAACGCGTTCTCGCCGAAGTCGTCGCCCACCAGCTCCAGGGGCAGCACGCTCACGCTGCCCAGCAGGTCGATGGCGCCAAATCCGCCGATCAGGGGCGCCACGTTGAAGCCCTGCGTGAGCCCCAGCGACACGTTGGCGCCGATGGCCGGCGCCGGCAGGGTGAACTCGTCGGCCTGGCCGCCGTCCAGCTCGCGGATGTCCGGCAGGCGCGCGCCCACCACGTTCACGCGGCCCGTGACGCTCACCCGGGGGATGAGCCCCAGCCGCACGCCGCCCGTGCTGGCCGTGCCCAGGATGGGGTTGCCGCCGGCCATGAGGATGCCCAGCTGCGGCTGGGCCGCGTCCACGGCCTGGGCCACGATGGCGCACTCGTCCTGCGCCTGCGCGGGCACGCCGCCGCAGACGGTGTTGATGTCGTTCTGCGCCGCCAGGGGCGCGGCCACCAGCACGGCGGCCGCGGCCAGCGCCATCTGCCTGATCGTCATCCCGTTGCTCCGTTGTCGCTCAGCACCACCTTGCCCTCGCCGGGGACGATTTCCCCCGCGATCCACGCCTGCTCGCCGGCCGCGCGCAGGTCGCGCACCACGGCGTCCGCGTCGTCCTTCGCCACCACCGCGACCATCCCCACGCCCATGTTGAAGGCGCGGAACATCTCGTCGCGCTCCACCCCGCCCTCGCGCTGCAGCACGCGGAACAGGGGCGGCACCGTCCAGCTGCCCAGGTCGAACCGGGCGTCCACGCCCTCCGGCAGGATGCGCGGCACGTTGTCCGTCAATCCGCCGCCCGTGATGTGCGCCAGTCCGCGGATGCGCCCCGCCTCGATCAGCGGATAGAGCGAACGGAGGTACGACTTGTGGACGCGCAGCAGCACGTCGGCCACCGTCCCGTCCTCCTCGGGGAACGCGTCGTCCATCCCCAGCCCCATCCGCTCGAAGACGATGCGGCGGGCCAGCGAGTAGCCGTTGGTGTGCAGCCCCGTCGACGCCAGGCCGATCAGCGCGTCGCCCGGGCGGATGGCGCGGCCGTCCAGCAGCCGGTCCTCCTCCACCAGGCCCACGATGGTGCCGGCCAGGTCGTACTCGCCGGGGGAATACATGTCCGGCATCTCCGCCGTCTCGCCGCCCAGCAGCGCGCAGCCGTTCTCGCGGCAGCCACGGGCTACGCCCTCCACCAGCGCCTCCACCACGCCCGGCTCCAGCTTGCCGACACCGACGTAGTCCAGGAAGAAGAGCGGCTTCGCCCCCTGGACGAGGATGTCGTTGACGCAGTGGTTCACCAGGTCTTCGCCCACAGTGCCGTGGCGGCCGCTGGTGAACGCCACCTTGAGCTTGGTGCCCACGCCGTCCGTGGACGCGACGAGCACGGGCTGCCTGGCGTCACGCGGCACGCGGTACAGGCCGCCGAACGAGCCCAGCTCCGAGAGCGTGTCGGACGTGGCCGTGGAGCGCACGAGCGCGGCCACGCCCTTCATGGCCTGGTGCGCAGCGTCGATGTCCACGCCCGCGGCGGCGTACGAGAGACCCGGCTTGTGCTCAGACACCGGCGTCCACGGGCAGCTCGAAGACGGTCATCTCGCGGAAGTGCCGCGCGCGCTCCTCGATCTCCTCCGCCGTGAGGTCCTTGAAGCGCTCCACGGAGAACTTCTCCACGGCGTACGAGCCCAGGACGCTGCCGTAGACCACGGCGCGGCGCATGTCGGCGTCTTCCAGGCTGCCGTGGCGGGCCAGGTGCGCCATGAAGCCGCCCGCGAACGCGTCGCCGGCGCCGGTGGGGTCGAACACCACCTCCAGCGGGTAGCCGGGGGCAAAGAAGGTGGAGTGCGGGGTGAAGAGGATGGCCCCGTGCTCGCCCTTCTTGATGATGAGGTAGCGCGGCCCGCGGTCCATGATCCACCGCGCGGCCTTGGACAGGTTGTGGCTGCCGCTCAGCTGGCGCGCCTCGGCGTCGTTCACCATCAGCAGGTCCACGCGCCGCAGCAGGTCCAGCAGGCGGCCGCGCTTGATCTCGATCCACAGGTTCATGGTGTCGCACGCCACGAACTTGGGCGTGTGCACCTGGTCCAGGACGTTGATCTGCAGCTCGGGGTCGATGTTGCCCAGGAACACCCACTCCGCGTCGCGGAACTGCTCGGGGATCTTGGGCGAGAAGTCGGCGAACACGCCCAGGCGCGTCTCCAGCGTCTCGCGGCTGTTCAGGTCGTAGCTGTAGACGCCGGACCAGCGAAAGCTCTCGCCCTTGGCCTGCTCCAGGCCGGCGAGGTCCACGCCGCGGTCCGCCAGGAACTGCAGCGAGCCGGTGGGATAATCGTCCCCGATGACGCCCACCAGCTGCACGGGGTGCAGCAGCGAGGCGGCGGCGGAGAAGAAGGTGGCGCTGCCCCCCAGCGCATCGTCCGCGCGGCCGAACGGGGTTTCCACGGTGTCCAGCGCAACGCTGCCGACGACGAGAAGCGACATGGTCGATGTCGAGGTAGGTGATGGATTACGGACTGCATGCCCACCCTCCGCGATCCGGCGAAGGGCGGGCTTCATTCGTCTATGTCGGGATCAAGCGGCGGCGATGCGCCCCCCTCCCCGGCCCTTCCCCCACAAACGGCGTGGGGGAAGGGAGAACAGCGTTCGTGCACGAAGGAGGGTGTCTCCCGGCCCGCCGAGGGCCCCCTCCCCCCGACCCCCTGCCCCCGCTTCGCGGGGGAGGGGGAGAACTGCGGCCCCACGAGAGGGCCGGCCTGCGTGCGCGATCTCGCCCCCGCGCCAACCCCTCCCCCGAAGTTGGGGGAGGGGTCGACCGCCGTTGCGAGGAACGAGCAAAAAGGCGGTCGGGGGAGAGGGC
>NZ_DASURI010000308.1:0-13997 GCF_036280135.1 Longimicrobium sp. | reverse complement strand
AGTACTTCAGTTGCAGTTCTCTGCGTCCTCCGCGGCTCTGCGTGAGAAAATCAGTTGGTGTTCAGGCGGACAGCTTCCAGCGGGGACCCTGCGGTGTGTCCTCCACCAGCACGCCGCGGGCGGCGATCTCGTCGCGGATGGCATCCGCCTGGCCAAAGTCGCGCGCCTTGCGGGCGGCCTGCCGCGCCTGGATGCGCTCCTCCACCCACGCGGCCAGGTCCTCGTCCACCACGTTCTCGCGGTCCGACAGCCCCACGAAACCAAAGACGCCGTCGATGCGCTCGAACGCCCGCAGCGCCGCCTGCTGCTCCGCCTGGCTGATGGGCCGGCCCTCCAGCTCGTGCAGCCGCGCGTTCACCCGGCTCACCAGCTCGTGCAGGGCGGCCAGCGCCACGCTGCTGTTGAGGTCCTGGTCCATGGCCGCCGCGAACGCCGTGAGCGCCTCGTCGGCCGCGGGGTGCAGCACGGGCGTGTCCGACGGGTCCGGATCGCGGACGGTGGGGTGCTCGCGCAGGCGGTCGCGGGCGTCACGCACGCGGCGCACGGCCTCGGCGGCGGCCTCCAGCCCCGCAAAGGTGAAGTTGAGCTTGCTGCGGTAGTGCGCCGTAAGGAACAGGTAGCGGATGGACGACGGCTTCACCCCCCGCTCCACCAGATCCTGCAGGTTGAAGATGTTGCCGGTGGACTTGGCCATCTTGTCGCCCTCCAGCAGCAGGAACTCGCCGTGCAGCCAGTAGCGCACGAAGGTCTTGCCCGTGCACCCCTCGCTCTGCGCGATCTCGTCCTCGTGGTGGGGAAAGATCAGGTCCACCCCGCCCGCGTGGATGTCGAACGTCTCCCCCAGCTCCTGCATGCTCATGGCCGAGCACTCGATGTGCCACCCCGGCCGGCCGCGGCCCCACGGCGTGTCCCACGCGGCGCCCACCTGCTCGTCCTCGGGCTTCACGGCCTTCCAGAGCACGAAGTCGCGCACGTCGTCCTTGTCGTACTCGTCGGCGGCCACGCGCTCGCCGCGGCGGCCGGCGCTCACGTCCACCTTCGACAGGTTGCCGTAGGCCTTGAACTCCGAGATGTCGTAGTACACGGACCCGTCGGCCACGTACGCCAGCTTGTTCTCCTCCAGCCGGCGGATGATGTCGATCATCCCGTCGATGTAGTGCGTGGCGCGCGGGTGTACGTCTGCCTGGCGAATGCCCAGCTGCTCGAAGTCGCGGAACAGGCTCTCGATGAACGGCTCCGTGTACGCGTTGAGCGACACGCCCTCGCGCACGGCCCCGCGGATGGTCTTGTCGTCCACGTCGGTGAGGTTCATCACGAACTTCACCTCGTAGCCGCGGTACTCCAGGTACCGGCGCACCAGGTCGCTGAAGAAGAACGTGCGCAGGTTGCCGATGTGCGGCGGCGCGTACACCGTGGGCCCGCAGGTGTACATCCCCACCTTGCCTTCGTGCAGGGGGACGAACTCCTCTTCGCGGCGGGTGAGCGTGTTGTAGAAGCGCAGGGGCATCGTTTTGTGTCCTGAGATCGCAGGCGATGGGTGCGCGCGGGCGGTACGCCCGCGCACGGCACGGTCGTTGGCTACCGGTGGGCCGGCCTACATCGCCTGCTACTCGCCGTCATCGTCGTCGTCTGCATCGTTCATGGAGGAGGGCGCCGGCGCGGACGCCAGGGCCGGATGCATGCCTTCCCACTGCACCGTCTGGTGGGGAAACGGGATCTCGATCCCGTCGCGGTCAAAGCGCAGCTTGATGCGGCGCCGCAGCTCCCTGGCCACGTCCCACTGCTTGAGCGGGAGCGTCTTTACCATCACGCGGATGTTCACGGCCGACTCGCCGAAGGTCTCGATCCCCGGCACCTCCACGCGGTCCAGCAGCAGCGGCTTCCAGTCGGCGTCCTCGTACAGCTCGCGGCCCACGTCGCGCAGCACGGCCATCACGTGGTCGGGGTCCTCCTTGTACGCCACGCCCACCTCCAGCACCACGCGCGCCCACGAGCGGGTGAGGTTGCTCACCTTGGTGATCTGCCCGTTGGGGACGATGTGCACCACGCCGTGCACGTCGCGCAGGACGACGATGCGCAGCGTCATCTGCTCTACCGTGCCGCTCACGCCCTCGATGCGGATGACGTCGCCCACGCCGAACTGGTTCTCGAAGAGCAGAAACAGGCCGCTGATCACGTCCTTTACCAGCGACTGCGCGCCGAACGAGACGGCCAGGCCCACCACGCCGGCGCCGGCCAGCAGGGGCCCCAGCTCCACGCCCAGGGCGCCCAGCACCATGAACAGCGTCATGACGCCGATGATCACCAGCCCCACGCTGCGCAGCAGGCTCAGCAGGGTGCGGGTGCGCTGCTCCTGCGGCGTGAGCATGCCCGGCGTGGTGCCCAGCGAGCGGTCGATGCGCCGCAGCACCACCTTGAGCCAGTAGTACGCCAGCCACGCGACGAACAGCGAGCCCAGGATGCGCAGCCCGGTGGCCGTGATCGCCGCCCAGTTGAAGCGTTCCGCCCACTCGCTGCGCAGCTGCGAGAGCTCGACGAGGGCGAGGCTGTCCACCTGGATCATGGGCGCGGCGTACGTCCTGGGCTCGGGGTTGTCGCGGCCGAGTCACGCACGCCGGCCAGCCCGCCGAACGTAGGCCGCGGGCGCGGGATGGTCAAGGCGGGGCGGCGGATTTCCGTCCCCGCGCTGCGGATTGGATGCCCCGGCGCGGACCGCCGGCGGGCGTCAGAAGCGGATGCCGAACGTCACCGGGACAAAGTACGCGCCCTCCAGCTCGCCCACGCCGTGGTCGGACGCGATGACGTGCAGCCCCGTCTCGGCGTGGAGCGCACGCCCGCCCCACGCGCCCTCCAGCACGGTGCCCAGCTGCAGGCCGGGGATGATGCCGTACGGGTTGGATGCGCCCTCCACGTCCACCTTGTGCGCCGACAGGCCGATCAGGCCGCGCACCCGCGTGCCGCCCGCACGGTGGAACACCGGCAGGAGGTTCGCCCCCAGGCTCAGGGAGCGGTAGTCGCCCGCCTGCCAGTCTCGGTTGTCGCCGGGAAACAGCGTCGCGGCCAGGTCCACGCGCAGCAGCCGCTCCGGCGAGTACAGCGATCCCTGCACGCGCAGCCCCACGTCGCGGTGCTCGCCCAGCGGACCCACGGGGATGACGGGCCCCGCGCTCACGCCGAGCGACTGCGCGCGCAGCAGATCGGCGGCGAGCAGCAGGGGAAGGAACAGGGCCAGGCGGATGGAGCGACGGCGCATGCGGGCGTGATTGATTCCTGAGGATGGGGCGCGCGGATTGGTGCGCAGGCGCTTGGTACCGCGCCCGCCCTGCGTTTGTTGCGGATCAGCCGTGATCTCGACTTCGTTGCCGTCCGGGTCTCGGACGAGGACCTCGAAGTAGCCGTCGCCCGTCCATCGCGGCCCGGAAACGATGGGCACGCCGGCCTCGCGCATCCGCTCCGCCATCGTCCGCACCGCCGCCTCCGAGCCCACGGCGACGGTCAGGAGCACGTAGCCGAGTGCCGGCGCGCCGGGCGCATCGGCCAGGTCCGGCAGGCGCATGAGCTCCAGCCGCGCGCCTTCGTCCGGGAGGGCGAGGAAGTACGATGCGAAGCCGGGCCGGTTCGTGCTCTCGTATCGCCCGCCCGCCGTCGCACCGAACCACCGCGCGTAGAACGCGCGCAGACGCTCCAGGTCGCGCGTCCACACCGCCCCGTGCTCGATCCGCATCATCCGTCCTGTCTCAGACCGGCTCGGTGACAGCCAGGTAGCGGCCAGCCAACTCCCGCACCTCGCCGACCATCGCCAGCGTCTTGAGGTGCCGCGTCACGAGCAGCACGGGCGCGCGGGTGAACGCGGCTGCCACCTCCTCCGGGGTGGCGGCCGCCGACATCACGAGCGCCTTGGTCGCGGTGATCTGCTCGATGGCGCCCGCCGGCCAGGGACGCGCCTCCTCGACCGGGGCGGCCCCCGCGGACGGCGCGTCGGGCAGGTCCAGCTCCGGCGCCTCCGGGGCCGCCGCCGCTCCGCCGAAGCGCGGAACCTGGTACTCCGGCCGCAGCCAGCGGACGATGCCGCGCTTTTCCTCCTCCACGCGCTCGTCGTGCAGGGCCACCAGGCGCTCCAGCACCTCCTCGCGCTCCATGGGCCAGGGCCAGCCGTACGCCTGCGCCACGAGCACGTCCAGCTCGTCGTGGATGTCGCGCAGCACGCTGCACGCGGCAATCTCGTGCACGGCGCGCTCCTTGGGCGTGAGCGCCTCGCCGCCGCGCAGCTTCTCGACGACGTTGTACATCCCCGTCATCGTCACGCGCTCGTCGCGGGCGATGGCGTCCTTGCGGTGCTGGTCCAGCCGCTCCGCCACCGCCCCGATCCGCGCCCGCAGCTCCTTGGGCGGATCGGGAAACGGGAACGGGTCGAAGCAGCGGCTGTTGTTGTATCTGGGGTCATTCCCGACCCCTAATCGCCCGCCTGCAGCCAAGGCCCAGTAACGATGAGGCAAGGCACTCAATACCCCAAGAATGAACGAATTATCCGTCGCAATCGCAATGATTCCCTGGTCCGGAAGAATTGCAGTTTCAACAAATGTAAAGAAGCGATGCTTCGCGGTCATGGGAGTCGCTACATATCGCTGAAGACCCGCCAGAGCCGCTCTCAAGCCTGCGCGCGGTTCACCGAACCTCCACCAGTAACGAGCGTACATGCTCCGGCTGTTCGCATCGCGCTCGGGTTTGACCCGATCACCGAGCAGGTTAGTGATAATAGGATATTATCGTATCGAGGAGTGGCACTCTTAGGCCGCGGTTTCGTACTAACGGAGCAAGAAGCCAACGAGATTATTCGATTGGACTCTCGTTCGAGCGAAGTCATCCGACCGTTGTTGAACGGCCGTGATCTTACAGACAGATCCAGAGGTTTGTATGTGATTGATCTTGGTCTCTCTGAGGAAGATAAGCTGCGAGAATATCCTATTATCGCTGAGAGGCACCGATGCAGCCTTGGCAATATCCACATATGGAGTAAGATCCGGGTTCAATCGTAAGGTTCTTTGCTCTCCCAGAATGGTCCCGGTTGGACTCACACTCACCAGCACAGCTTCGGATGAGTCCCTTCCGAATACGGTCAGGGCAACCCGAACATCTGCGGCGCCGCGCTCATCAATCCACGGGTGATCTGCCACGGTCCAGATTACGTGAACTCCTTGAAGTGCGGCCTCAGCGACAATACTCCTGTTCTGTATCTGTGTGATCGTGTTAGTGGTAATCAGCCCAGCACGGAGTGTTTCGCCAGTTGCAATTGCGGAAGCAGCCCGCTGCCACCAATACATCACGTAGTCGGCGGTATCGGGAACGTTTGGATATATCTGCCGTAGCGCTTCGACATATCCGTCCCCGAAAGCAGTACGCATGCGAGCAGAGCCGAGATAGGGAGGGTTTCCTACGATAAAATCCGCTGTGGGCCATTCCGCCGGGCGAGGATTCACATATCGAAAGAACGCAAGGCGCGCGCTCGGATCGGGGACTAGCTTTCCCGTAACCGGGTGCGGGATGCGCGGCGTGGGATCAGGCCGCGACTTCTCAGGAATTTCGACAATATCGTCCCAGGCGAGCACCGCGTCCCGCAGTTCCAGTGTACCAGTATCTTTCAGCACTGGCTCAGGCACGTTGACGCCCTTGTGATGCTCCATCCAGAACTGATGATAGCCAATCCACAGGGTAAGCTCAGCGATCTCGCGGGCCCACGGCTTAACTTCAATGCCGTGGAACTGCCACGGACCCACCTCCTCAATCCCGAGTTCCGGGTTGCCGGTGATCTGCTCAATGGCCCGCAGCACCTCCAGTTCCAGGCGCTTGACCATGTGCAGCGTCACATACAAGAAGTTGCCACTGCCGCACGCAGGGTCCAGGAAGCGCAACCGGCGCATCCACGCGTGAAACTCGCGCAGTTCTCCCAGAGCCGCATCGCGGTCTTTCTTGCGCTTCGACAGGGCCAACTCCGCGACGTGGGCCTGAACAGGAGCCCAGCGATCGCGTAGCGGCACTTCCACTGTTTGCCGCACCACGCGTTCTACAAACTCGCGCGGCGTGTACTCCGCACCGAGTCGGTGGCGCTCCTTCGGATCCAGCGCGCGCGTAAGCAACGTGCCGAATATGGTGGGCTCTACCTGACGCCAGTCCGCGCGCGCAGCATCAGCCAGCACGGCCATGTCGCCTGAGTCCAGAGGCAGCACCTCTGCATCGGCGAAGAAGTGCCCGTTGAAGCGCAGCAGCTTCCGAAGCCCAAACCGCGTGCCCGCGTCCATCGCCTTCCACAGCCCTTCCATCACCTCGCTGAACTCGGCAGGGTTGTCCTGGAAATGCTGGACGGCAGCCTGGAACGGCTTATCCGCCAGCAGTCCCACGTCTTCGGCGAACATGGTGAAGACGCAACGCATGAGAAAACGCGCCACGCGCTCCCCATCCATCCCCCGCCCTTCCAGCGACGCGGAGAGCTTCGCAAGCTTCTCCGCCACCTCGCGCGTGACGGCGCGGCCACGGATGGCCGGGTTCAGCGACTCGGGAGCCTCCCACACCGCGCGCAGGAACTCGATGTCGTCACCGCTCTGCCAGAGCCGGCGCAGGTCGATGCGGCGCGCGGCGTTGAGGCCCCCGTAGTTTCCACTCCAGCGGTCCCACACCAGCAGCGTGCGGGCGACGTTCATCACCATCAGGTACGGCGGCGGGCCGTGCTTCACGTCGCCCGCGTAGCCCTTGGCCTGCCCGTACGCCGCACCCAGCACGCGGTCCGCGCCGGCACCCGCGTCCGTGTGCTTGGCTTCGAGGATGAAGAAGCCCTGCCGGTACAAGTCGATGAAGTTCGTCGACTCCTTGCCCGTGCGCCGGTCCACCGTCGTGACGGGGAACTCGAACTCGTATCCGGAGCCGCGCGGACGCGGCGGCGCCACGCCCAGGGCGGCGCACAGCTCGGTGACGTACGTCTGGAAGTTGGCGCGCTCGGCCGCGGGGACGGCGTCCCACTTGTCGGCGAGGGCGCGAAGGGCGGGGCTCTGTGGATGCACGACGGAAACGTGGAGCGTAACGCGGACGGAAGATGGAGCGCGGGATCGCGAGGATTGGCGCGTCAGGTCAAACTACGCCGCGCGTCTGCCCGGCGCGACCCGAACGCGGCAGATCATGCACAACGGCGGATGGCGGTGACGCGTCTACCCGCGGACGGGTCCCAGGTCCATTCCGCGCAGGAACTCGCAACGCAGAAAGCGCCAGCCGGCCCCCTCGCGGACAAAGAGGTAGCGGGTGTCCTCGATGTACGTGTCGATCAGGCTGCCGTCCGGCGGCGCGGAGGTGCCAAAGCGCACCACCACGGCCGCCGTGTTACCGGCGAACGTCACGCCCTGCGTGCCGACCCAGTCCCTGTATCCGGGCTGCGGCGGCGGCAGGGTCGCGGCCGGCAGCGCGCGCAGCCGCCCCGCCACAGCCGAGTCGAAGGCCGTCTCCCCCGGCGCCACCTCCAGCCGGTGCTTGTAGTTCCCCTGGGCAACGTACGAGACGGCATCCACCAGCGCGGTGTCCTCCGTGACCTGCGTGCGGGCCGCGGGCGCGTGCGCCAGGATCGCGGCGACGGCCGTGAGGAGGAGACGTGGCTTCACGAGAGCACCTTGTCGCCGGGCGGAAACGAAATGCGGCGCTACGGCGCGCCGGCGGGGTGGACGGGGACCCAGATCTCGATCTCGCCCGTGTCCGTCCGCGGATCGAAGCGGTCGTCGTACAGCTCGAAGTCCGGCGTCTGCGCGGACGCGTAGCCGGAGCGCGGCAGCCAGTCCCAGATGGCCATCCACGTCTCCTGCAGCGCCGCCCGTCCGCCCCGGTGGAGAAAGACGGCGTAATGCGCCGGCGGAACGCGCATCCGCCCCGTCTCCGGCGGAAGGCCGTCGAACGACGCCACCTCCACGCCCGTCATGAACTCCATCGTCTGCGCCTGGGGCTGCGCGCCGCAGATCACGCCGTACGCGGCCGTTCCCTGCCGGCCCGGGATGGGGCCCAGCGTCTCCAGGTCGCGCCACTGCTCCGGGATGGTGCGCCGCGCATCGGCAAAGGTGTGCACGCGGCGCAGGCCGGCCAGCAGCATGGGCCGCCCGTCTGCAAATCGCGCGGGCTGGATGGAGGTCATGATGACGGACGTAGAGTGTTGCGGATTCGCGGATCGCGGGGGCAACGCATTGTGGCACGCGCGCCGATCCCGATCAAGATGGGCGGGCGGATGGGATGATGCGGATCGTGCGCAATTCGGCACCGTGCACGAAGGTCGCCACGAGCTTCGCGGGCAGGATCCTTTGTCGCCGCCCGGGTTTTGCGCGCGGTCAGGGCCTGCGCGGCGGCTCCTTAGAGGCTGTTTAGAACCTGCAACCGCAATGCGTCATCCTGAGGGAGCGCCGCGCACAACGTGAACGCACTCAGAGCTTTGGCGCGATCGAAGGATCGCGCACGGACAGGGATTACGCGGCGGCTCCCCAGGATGACGCGTTGGGCGATCCGAGTCATTCAACATCCGCTGTCAGGAGGACGCACGTCGGCAGGAGCGGGGACGGCGTGGGATCAGGGGCGGTTGGGGTCGGTGCTCCGCTCCACGCGGATGGCGCCGTAGAGCTGGCCAAAGGGGACGACGAGGATCGCCCCCCCATCGCTGCCCAGCACCAGCCCGGCCGCCAGGATGCCGGCGGTGGTGAGCGCGTTGAGCGGGAACGCGCCGCGGCGGCCGTTGGCCAGGTGCACGCCGGCCGACATCCCCAGCGCCTCGCCCGCCAGCATGCCGAGCACGAACCCCGGCCCAAAGCAGAAGTCGATGCAGTCCGGGTCCCCGTCTCCATCGATCACGCTGCCCAGGATCGCGCCCGCCACCATCCCGCCCCCTGCCCCCAACACGCCGCCAAGGATGAGCGCGGGCGTCGATCCGCCCTCTCCCACGGTCGCCTCCGCCGCGTTCGGCGCGAACACGACGAGCAGCGTGGGCTCCGCCGGAGCATCCGCGCGTTCGGCCGAGGCGACGACCGGCGAGGTGTAGAGCTGGTTGCGGAACTGGGCATGTCCGGCGCGGGGGACGAGCGCGGCGCAAAGGACGAGCAGCGTGGCAAGGGCGAGGCGCATGATCCGGCGGTGCGTGTGGAGGGAGGGATTCGGAGTGGAAAGGACGGCTGGTGGGGAAAGAATGTTTCTGCGGATGCAATCGTGACGATCGGCCGTGATGGATCAGGGGCGAGGCGTGGTGGCGAGCTCCACCAGGACCGAGCCCGCGAGCTGGCCCAGGGGCACCGCGATGAAGACGTCAGGATCGCGGGTGGCCAGCGCGTAGCCCACGCTCACGATGGCGGTGGAGGCAAGCAGGCTGAGGGGGAGCGAACCCCGGCGAAAGTTGCCCAGGTGCACGCCCAGCGTCGTTCCCACCGTCGTGCTCGCCAGCAGGCTGATCACGCCCCACGTCCCCAGGCACAGGTCCATGCAGTCCTCGCCCTGCTGCCCCGCATCCCCGGAGCCGAGCACCAGCCCCACCAGCACCCCCGCCGTGTTGCCCGCCAGCCCGCCCAGCACCATGAGTGGCACGGAGACAGCCGGTTCCCCCGTCCCCGCCACGTCCGGGAGCAGGATCGCCAGCGTGGGCACCGGCTCGCCTGCCTCCACGGGCAGCGCCGCCACGGGCGAGGTGTAGAGCTGGTCGCGGAACTGCGCGTGGCCGGCGCGCGGAAGGAGCGCGGCGCAGAGTGCGAGCACCAGGGCAAAGCGCATGGCGGGCGGCTCCTGGAGGGGGAGGGCTGCGGACGAAGACCGACGGGAGAGAATGTCTTCGCGGATGGATTCGTGACGATTGGATGAGGGCAACGCGCGGCGGGCAACGCTTGCGAGCATCGGGCGAATCGTACCCGGTCGCGCGCCCTGGAGCCGCCGGGGCCGCCGACCCATCCGCCGACGATCACGAATCCCCATGAACGCGCTCATCCTCGCCGTCGCTCTCGGCGTCTCCGTCCCCGCCCCCGCGCCCGTCCTTGTCCCCGACTACGGCGGCACGTGGACGCTGGACGAGGCGCGCAGCACCAACCTTCCGCCCTTTTACGCGCAGGTGAACCGCCACACGCTGCAGGTGGCGCAGACGGACGCGCGGCTCACCGTGGACGTGGAGATCGAGAACGGCGGCCCGCAGCCGGAGCGGTTCGCGTTCGTCTACGCGCTGGACGGCAGCGAGACGGCGACGACGACGCGCATCCGCACGCCCACTGGCCCCATGGAGGTGCCCACGCGCCTGCGCGCCCGCCACGGCGACGACGGCCGGCTGCACATCACCATCATCCGCGAGCTGCCGCGCGGCGGGCAGACGATCACGGCGACGGGCACGGAGGCGTGGGAGCTCGCGCCGGACGGCCGCACGCTCACCGTGCACCGCGCGGAGCAGATGCCCCAGGGCGGCGAGACGCGCTTCGACATGGTGTTCGTCCGCGGCTGAGCTTCAACGGACAACTGCATTTCACGCAGAGGGAGCAGGGGCAGCAGAGGGGTTCATCGCGCGACGAAGTCCTCCGCGGCTCCGCCGGCTCTCACGTGGAGCGCAGGCGCATGTGCAGCAGGGGGAACGGCTTGCCCAGGCCGTCGAGGGGTGATCGATCCTCCACCTCGAAACCCATCCGCAGGTAGAAGCCCACGGCCTGCTCGTTCTGCTCGTTCACGTCCACGCGCGTGGCGCCCAGCGCGTGGACGGCGTGCTCCAGCAGCGTGCGGCCCACGCCGCGTCCGCGCAGGCCGGGGTGGATGAACAGCGCCTCCACCTTGCCGTCCGCCACGCCCACGAAGCCCGCCAGCCGTCCGTCTCCATCGCGCACGCAGGCCAGCTCCAGCGCGCCCACCAGCTCGTCGCGCACGGCGGGCTTGAAGAACTGGATGTCGGCCTCGGAGAGAAAGTGGTGCGTGGCGCGGACGGACGCCTCCCACACCTCCACCAGCCGCGGCACGTCCGCCGGCACCACCGGGTGAATGCCGGGCTGCAGCTGGATCGTTTCGTCGCTCGTCGTCATTTCTCCGCGTCCGGTCCGCGCCACGTCTCGTAGTCAAAGTCCGTCAGGTCGATCTCGGGAAAGTCCGCGGGCGCCGTGTAGACGTGCGACTCCATCTTGTCCGGCTCCGGCGACCAGTAGCTGAGCGTGGACACGCTGGCCAGCCGCCACCGCCCCGTCGCCGCGACGTACTCGAAGGTGTAGTCCGCCCGCCAGCGCCACGCCGATCCGCCGTAGTGGTGAACGGTAAAGCTCCCGGGCCGCGCGCCCACGCCCTCGAACGGGTCGCCCATCATGCCGCCGCACTCCGTGCACATCGCCACGTGCTCGGTGCGCGCGCCCATCCGCAGCGCGCCGTCCGGCTGGCGCATGAGCACCAGCAGCGTGCGGAGGTCGTCCTTGTCCGGTGCCGCTCCATCCCCCGCGTACGGCTGGCCGGTGTACTTGCGCCGCGTGCCCAGCACGAGCACGTAGTCCCGCCGCCCGTCGCCGTCCAGGTCCGCCGCCGCCACGCACAGCGGCTCCTTGCCCTGGGTGACGAACGGGCGCACCTCGTCCGGCGTGGGCGTGGGCTCGTACGGCGAGCAGCTGGTGTCGGCGACGGCGTACGGGCGGATGACGGCCGGCGCGTCCGCCGCGGCCGGGGCGCGGACCAACGCGAGCACCCCCGCGCAGCCGGCGGCGAGGGCGAGGATCCAGCGCGTTGGGCGGAGCAGCATCGGACGGAGGGAGCGCGCGGAGCGGGCGAGGAAGCGAACGTGTCCCAATAAGGGCGGATGCGAGCCTGCCGCGCAAGGCTACGGCGGGCCGGCGGCGCGCTCTCGGTCCGTGCGACCGCGGACGGCGCGGCCGCGCTCCTGGAGGTGGCGCGCGCGCTCGGCGCGGTCGGCGTGGTAGTCGATGTCCGCGCGGTGGCGCGACATGCGCCGGCCGGACAGCTCCTGGTCACGCTCGCCTCGCACCTCCGCGTAGATCGTCCCCTGCCCCGCGATAAAGATCACGCCGTCGCGCACGCCCCAGGCGCGGCCGCGCGGGTCCGTCCACGTCCAGTCGCGCACGCGGCGCTCGCGGTCGGCCTGGCCCTGTACGCTGTCGTTGAACGCCCGCATGGCCGCGCGAAAATCCGCCAGGTAGCGCGCGTCGTCCGGCGGCAGCGTGCCCGCGCGCGGCGGCGTGACGATCAGCCGCGAATCGCCCAGCTCCGCCCCCAGCCGCGTCCGCCCCGTCCCCAACGGTGCGTCCCGGCTCGCCGCCGATCCGGGCCCCGGCATGGACGACGCTTCCGCGACGCTGGACGGATCGGCGCCGTCGGCGGAGGCTGGGGCCGAAGCCTGCGCGAGCGTATCGGGCGAGGGTGGATTCACGACGCCGTATCCGCCGGATGCCGCGGAGCCGGATTGGGTGGGGATGGGCAGACCGGGGTGACCGCGAACGGGCGGCCACTGGATCTCCACGTACGTCGCGTGCTCCACGGGGTGTCGCGCCGTCCGCTCAGCGCCCTCCCGCCGCGCCGTCAGCACGAGGACGATCGCGATCGCGTGGACGATGAGCGAGACGCCGAGCGCCCGCCCCATGCGCCGCGACCGCTCCGTCGCGCGGGGGCGGCGAAGCGGGACGCGGATGGGCAGCAGCGGGGTGGACGGCACCGGACGGGGCGGCGAGGGGACGACGAGGCTGCGGGAGCGCGCCTTCTACTCACCCGCCGGATCGCGGGTTCCTTGGCCGCCCGTCGATGATCACGCGTCCGCGCGCAGCGGCACCAGCGCCCGCAGCCGCGGCTCGCGCAGGTACAGCCCCAGCCACACCATCACGGCAAAGACGAGGCTGGTGCCAAAGAGCGGGTCTTCCATGCGGATGTGCGACGCCGCCGCGCCGCCCAGGTAGCCCGTGAGGATGATGGCGCCCAGCACGGCCGTGCGCGGAACGATGTACAGCACCGTGGCGATGGTCAGCGCCAGGCCGATGGGCACCGCGAGGTGCGCCGGGTAGCCGAACTGCACCAGCCCGTCCACGTACGGCTGGAACCGGGCAATGCGCATCACGCCGTCCGCGAGCAGGAACAGCGCGGCGAACCCGCTGAGCGCGCGCCCCGCGCGCACCATGCCGCGCCCGGCGGGCCTAGCCTGCGTGGCGTCGGTGGCCGCCGAGGTGTGGGGATGGATGGCCGTGCTCTGCATGGGGGCTCCTCGTGGTGTGGAGTGGGCGAGGCGCGGCTGCATCCCCGCCTCCACAGTCACGACGAACGGCTCTCCGCGATTTCGACAAACGCGAAGGATGAATTTCTCCGCTTCAGAGTTGGATAGTCGCATGACAACAAGCGTCATCCTGAGGAGCCGCCGCGTAAACCGTGTCCGTGCGTGGTCCATGGCGGCGACGAAGGATCTTGCCCGCGAAGCTCGGGGACGACCCTCGTGCACGGAAATCGGCTCCGAGTCTCGCACACAAGATCCTTCGGTCGCGCCAAAGTTCTGCGCGCGTTCACGTTATGCGCGGCGCTCCCTCAGGATGACGCATCGCGGGTGCAGGTTTGATGCGCGCTACACGTGCGTGATCCACTGGCGAATGACGGCCGAGAACGCGGATCGCTTCGCCTCCACGTCGTCGGCGTCGCGGAACTTGACCGTGGCGCGGTCGGGGCCGAGCCACTCCAGCAGCCCGTCGGGATCGGCGATGGCGGCGCGGGCGGCGGACTTGTCGCGCACCCTGGCGCCGAAGTGGAGGATGATCTGCACGCCGGTCCTGGCGCGCAGGTGGAACGTCGCGAACCACTCCGACGTGCGAAAGCTGGGCGCGTTCCACTTGATGC
The DNA here is from genome assembly GCF_036280135.1 of Longimicrobium sp. Classification (GTDB taxonomy): domain Bacteria; phylum Gemmatimonadota; class Gemmatimonadetes; order Longimicrobiales; family Longimicrobiaceae; genus Longimicrobium. The sequence continues at coordinate 164 of NZ_DASURI010000308.1, read as the reverse complement.
CCTCGGCGATGCGCGGATCGGTATCCAGGATCATCCGACGCAGCACCAGGATCTCCGCCTTGTGAGGATGCTCCAGCGCCGCGAGAAACGCCTCCACGTCATCAGCCACGGGAACCCACGATCAGAAGGAAAACAAGCGGGCGGGATGCCGGCCGTGGAGCAAC
>NZ_DASURI010000307.1:0-14162 GCF_036280135.1 Longimicrobium sp. | reverse complement strand
ATGTGCCTGGACGCCGCCGGCGCGCGCCGCATGCGCCGCGTGGCCGCCAGCGCGGCCAGCAGCACGAGGATGCCCTTGAGCGCGGCGTCCGCGGCCAAGCCCAGCCACGGCGCCTGCAGCAGGGCGCTCACCGCTCGCCCTCCTGCCGGCGCGCCTGCTCGATCAGGGAGGCCAGCCGGTCCAGCTCCTCGCCGGACGGCCTGGACTCTTCCAGCAGCGCGTTCACCACCTGCTCGGGGCTGCCGTTGAAGAACGTGCGGACGAGGTGCTTGAGCGCCGTCGTGCGCGCCTGCTTGCGGGGCGTGGTAGGCAGGTAGACGTAGCGCTTGCCGTCCATCTCGTGCGCCAGCAGGCCCTTTTCCTCCAGCAGGCGCAGGGCGGCGCGCACGGCGCTGTACGTGGGCGGATCGGGAAGGTCGTCCAGCACCTCGGCCGCCGTGGCCTTGTTGCGGCGGTAGACGATGTCCATGATCTGCCGCTCGCGGCGGCTGAGCTCGTTGCTGGCCTGCGGATCCATGGGAGGTGCCGGAGAAGGACGTCGGCGCGGAGAGATGCTGAAGTTTCAGCACATCCGCGTCCGATGTCAAGGTTCATCGCGCGCCGGCATCGGCAACGATGGGCCGGAGCCGATCGGCAGCCTTTCAGATCCAGCCGTCACGGCCGTCCCCCAGCCGGAGCGAATGAATTCGCCGCTGGAAGTTCGCGAAGTCCGCCTGCGCGGACTGCCCCAGCACGAGCCCCATCCTGTGCACCGGAGCGGAGTTCCAGCCGTTGAAGCCTCACGCAGTTTGTGAGGCTTTCCGCTGTTGTTGCGGCGACTTCAGTCGCTCCGTCGCGGTTCCCGCCCGCCCCTCAGCGGCGGCCGCCGGCCAGGCGGCGCAGGGCAAGCCCGCGTTCCGTGTCGGAGTCCATCGCCTCCACCACCTGCCGGTACGCGGCCGTCACGCGCTGGCTGCGCAGCATGGACGACGGCACCTGCATCAGGACGAGCCGCTTCTCCATGTCGCTGTCCATCGCGCCGGCGCTGCGCAGCGCGGCCACCACCGTGGCCTCCGAAGGCTCATCATCCAGCACGGAGGAAAGCACCAGCCGGCGCTCCACGTCGCTGCCGATGCCGTTCACGGCGCCAAAGAACGCCTCGCGCCCCTCGCCCTCCGCCAGCCGCTGGTCCGCGACGGCGTTCAGCACCAGCCGCGTCTCCGTGTCGCTCTCCATCCCGCCCACGGCGCGAAAGAACGCCGCGCGCGACGCCGCGTCCTCCAGGCGGCGGCGCTGCGCCACGTGGTTGAGCACCAGGCGCGTCTCGGTGTCGCTCTCCATCCCCACGGCCGCGTCCAGCAGCGCCGCCAGCCGGCCCACGCCGTCCGCGTGGTCCACGGCCTCGTTCAGCACCAGGCGCGTCTCGGTGTCGCTGCCCATCCGCCGGCCCACGTCCGCCATCACCCGCGCGAACTCGGCGTTGCTGACGGGCGCGCCGCGCAGCAGGGCCAGGTAGTAGGCGCGCCGTCCCGTATCGGACTCGATGCGGCCGATCTCGCTGAGCACGGCGCTCACGCCGCCGCGCTCGCGCAGCGTGGCCACGCGGCCCTCCGCGCCCAGCCCGCCGTTGCGCACGGCGTCGGCGATCATCCCACGGGCCCAGGCGCGGCCTGCGGCGTCCAGCGGCCGCTCGTCGTCCCGCACCCAGTAGCGCGTGCGCACGCCGCCGTCACCCGGGCGAAACTCAATGCGCCGGTCCTGCCCCCGCCCGCGCTCCGACACGGTCAGCGAGGCGCCGGGCGCCACGGAGGTCACCCAGTCGCCCTCCTCGTTGAAGCGCACGTCACCCGTGGCGCGCAGCTCCGAGCGGTATCCGTCGTGGTCGTTGATGGAGACCCACGTCTCGCCGTGGGATTCGCGGTGCTCGCTCCGCCCGGTGCGCTGGGCACAGGCGGGCAGGGCCAGCAGCAGCGCGGCCAGCGGAACCACGCGGCGGATGCGGTGAATGGTCGGGTTCATCGGCTCTCGTCCGTTTCCAAGGGTTGAAAAATCAGCACATCGGGTCCGGAAAACGCCGGGCGCGGTGCACACCCGGCGGTCCGGTGCAAATCAGCTCGACGACGACTGGCGGATGACGGATTCCATCCACGCGCGGGCGGACGCGTCGAACGCGCGGCGCTCGCGGTCCACCGTGTACGTCCACACGGGGTTCCCCGCCCCATCGCACGACGCCTCCACGCGGCGCGTGCGCCCGTTGGCCTGCTCCTCGATGAGCAGCGATCCGCCCCGGCGAAATCCCCGCACGTTCCACCGCTCGCCCTGGATGATGGCGTCCTTCACCAGCACGCGCACCACGTGGCGGCGGCCGTTCTGCGTGAGGTCCACCTCGTGGCTGCTGTTCCACAGCGACTCGCCCCCGCGCGGCTCGCGGTCCGCGCCGGCGGACGAGGACGCAGACGTCGGCCGCCCCGGGCCGGACGCGGCCGCGACGGGACGCGGGGACGCCGCCGCGGCAGGCTCCAGGAGGGCGTTGAGCGCCAGCGCGCGCTCCGTCTCGCTGCTGATGGACCGCGCGGCGGCCAGGTACGCGTCGCGCGCGGCGCCGTCCACCCGCTGCCGGCTGGCGATGGCGCTCAGCACCAATCGGCGCTCCAGGTCGCTGTCGATGTCGGGGACCACGCGCAGCAGCGCGGCCAGCGAGCGCGTGTCCAGCCGGCGGCGCTCCACCAGCGACGTGATGACGATGCGCTGCTCCAGCCCGCTGTCGAACCCGCGCAGCGACTCCAGCATCACGCCGGGGACGCTGGTCGCCGGAAAGGCGCGGTGCCCCATGGCCGTCGTCAGCACCAGGCGGCGCTCCAGGTCCGAGTCCATCGTCCGCGTGGCGGCGACGATGTCCACCACGTTGGCCGGGCTCAGGTCCGGCTGCTCCAGCAGGCGCGCGAGCACCAGCCGCCGCTCCGTGGCGGACTTGATGTCCAGCGACGAGCGGATGATCTCCGCGTACAGCCCGGGATCGCCACCCTCCACCGCGCCCGTCAGCAGCAGCCGCGCGTCCCGGTCCGCCCCGTCGCCCATCACGGACCGCCGCGTGCGCAGCGAGGCCGCCAGGGAGTCGCGCCGGACCGCGAGCGCGCGCGCGTCCTCCACCCGCGCCGCCGCGTCGGCCTCCGCGCTCTGGTGCACGGTCGTCTGCGCCACGCTCTCCGTCGTCGTCACCGCACTGACGACGGACACACCGGCGGACGGGGCGGATGCGGGTTCCACCGTCGCCGCCACGGCCGGGCGCAGCGCCGCGAGGGGAACCAGGCACGCCAGCGCGGCGGCCACGGTCGCGAGCCCCGCGGCCCGGCTTACGCCGTTGCGACGCACGGCGTTGTCCAGGATGGCCAGCAGGCGCCCCTCGAACTGGCTGCGGCGCGCCATGGCCAGCGCGGCCGTCGCCGTCCCGTTGGACGAGCCCAGCGAGCGCACGATGTTCAGCAGGTGGTCCGCGTACTCCGCCGGCCGCGTGCCGATCTCCAGCACCGCGTCGTCGCAGGCGTGCTCGCGCTCCTCGCGCAGCCTGCGCGCGGCCACCCACACGAGCGGGTTGAACCACCAGACGGCCACCGCCACGTGCGCGATCCACTGCGTGAGCGCGTCCCAGCGGCGCACGTGGGCCAGCTCGTGCGCCAGCACCACGCGCCGGCGCTCGTCCTGCCACGCGTCCGCCTCGCCCGGCAGCAGGATGACGGGACGAAAGATGCCCCACGTCATCGGCACCGTGGCGCCCGGCTCACGCAGCAGCCGCACGATGCGTCCCAGCCCCAGGCGGCGCGCCAGCCCGTCCGTCAGCCGCACCCAGCCGTCGTCCGTCAGCTCCACGGCGCGCCGCTCGATCCACCACACGCGCAGCAGCCCGTACGCCAGCCGCAGGGCCAGCAGCGCCGCGCCCGCCGTCCACGCGATGAGCGCGAGCGCCGTCCAGTCCACGGGCGCGCGCACCGGCGTCCGCGCGACGTCGTTCGGCACGGACGGAAGCGCCGCCTGCGGAGCGGACTCGGTCGATGCGGATCCCGGAGACGCGGACACTTCGTCGCCCGGAGCGGCGGCCGGCACCGCGACCGGCGCGGCGAAGACGACGGGCGCCGCCGGCAGCACACGCCACTCCGGCACGAAGCCCCGCGCCAGGGGGAGCAGCAGCAGCGCAGTCAGCGCCGCGAGCCACACCAAGTGCCGCGCGGAGGCGGAGCGCCGGCGCATGAGCGCCGTGGCGGCCAGCGCCGCCAGGAGGATGAAGGTGCCGCGAACGGCCGCGTCCAGCACGGCCGCGAACAGGGCGGAGTCCGTGAGCCCGCTCATCGTCCCTCCTCCTTTCGCGCCTGCTCGATCAACCGGGCCAGGCGGTCCAGCTCGTCGTTGGACGGCCGCGACTCCTCGATCAGCGCGTTCACCACCTGCTCGGGCGACCCGTTGAAGAAGGTGCGGACGAGGTGGCGCAGCGCCGTCGTGCGGGCCTGCCCGCGCGGCGTCGTGGGCAGGTAGACGTAGCGCTTGCCGTCCATCTCGTGCGCCAGCGCGCCCTTTTCCTCCAGGAGACGAAGCGCCGCGCGCACGGCGGAGTACGTGGGCGGATCGGGAAGGTCGTCCAGCACCTCGGCGGCCGTCGCCCGGCCGCGCCGGTAGACGATGTCCATGATCTGCCGCTCGCGGCGGCTCATCCCGGTGGGGGTCTGCGGGTCCATGGGCTGGGCTCGGGGGGAAGACGATACGGCAGGCCGGTTACACATGCTGAATATTCAGCAGATGATCCCCGGTGTCAAGCATCGTGTTCCGGGCACGCCATTCGCGCCTCGCGTGCCGCTCACCAGGCGACGGTCCTTCCCGGCGGGCGCGGAGCGGCGATGGCGGCGGTGATCTCGGTGATCAACCTCAAGGGCGGCGTGGGAAAGACCACGACCACGGTGGCCGTGGCGCAGGTGCTGGCCGGCACGTACGGCCGGCGCGTGCTGGTGGTGGACCTGGATCCGCAGACCAACGCCACCGTCATGCTCATCGGCGAGCGCGGATGGCAGGAGGTCAACGCCCGGGAGCGCACGGTGGCGCACCTGTTCCGCCGCGCCCTTCGTGGAACCCCGCCGGGCGACGTGGCGGAGTCCATCCTCCCCGACGTGGGCAGCGTGGGCGAGGTGCGCGGGCTGGCGCTGCTCCCCTCCAGCCTGGAGCTCATCGAGGTGCAGGAGCAGCTCTCGTCCATGCCGCGGCGCGCGTCGTTCTCCGTCAGCCCGGCGGAGGTGCTGCGCCACGCGCTGGCGCCCGTGCTGGACGCGTTCGACTACGTGCTCATCGACTGCCCGCCCAGCCTGGGCCTGGTCACGTTCAACGGGCTGCGCATCTCGCACGGGTTCATCATGCCCACCATCCCCGACGTGCTCTCCACCTACGGCATCCCGCAGATCATGCGGCGCGTGCGGCTGTTCGCGGACGCGTTCGAGATGCACGTGGAGCCGCTGGGGATCGTCGTCAACAAGTTCCGGCAGCAGTCCACGGTGCACGCGGCGCAGCTGCACGCGCTGGCCGCCCGCGCGCCGGCGCCGCTCTTTCGCACGGTCATCCCCGAGAACAACGACGTGGCGGGCGCGGCCGAGTTCCGGCCCGTGAGCACGCTGCGGCAAAAGTGGGGATACCGCACCTACGAAGCGTACCGCGACCTCACGGCCGAGATCGTGGAGAAAGTGGAGCACGGCCGATGAACGTGACCCAGCAGCTGCGGCGCCTGTTCGACGCCGTCCTCGCCGAGGCGGAGCGCAGCCCCGCCTTTGCCCGCCGCCTGGAGGACGCGCTGTCCGCCATCCCCCCGGCCCCGCCATCGGCCCCGGCGAAGATGCCCGCCACGCCCGCGACGGCGAAGCGGCGCGGCGGGCGCCGGCCGGCCGCGGTGCTGGACCCGTTCGTCGTCTTCCAGGCGGGCGAAGGCATGCTCCGCGCGCGGTTGAGCGAGCTTACGCTGGACCAGCTCAAGGACGTGGTCGCCGAGCACGGGATGGATCCGTCCAAGCTGGCGATGAAGTGGAAGAAGCCGGAGCGGCTGGTGGACCTGATCGTCACCACCGTCCGCGAGCGCCTGGAGAAGGGGGACGCCTTCCGCGCCTGACGCGCGGCGAGCTACCAGCTCCGCCCCGGCAGCGCCGCCAGCGGCTCCCGGCTCGGGTCAAACGTCCGCAGCCCGCACTCGCTCGACAGGGCCGCGAGGTCCCGATCCGACGTGACCATCGTGACCTCGCGTGCGGTGCGGCTGGCCTGCAGGCGCAGCGCGGTAGCGAGGTGAAGAAGGTCCATGCTGCGCGCCCTTGCATAGCGGTGCCTGGACGTAAGGGAGATCGCGTCCCAGACGGTATCCGTATCCACCTCCACGACGCTGAACCTGGAGTGATAGTCGCTCCAGAACCGGCGCACCGCGTCCACGTACTCGCCGCGGGGCGTACCCCGGTGCGCGTTGCGGATGGACGTGAGCACCTCGAGCGCGACGAACTCGCTCAGGAACAGCTCTCCGCCACCCCGCTGAAGCAGCCCGCGGACGTTCGCGTCGCCGGCCTCGTCCACGTACGCCTTGGTCAGCGCACTGGCATCGAGAAAGAGCACGATTACCAGCCCCGGCTTACGCGGTACTTGATGCGCTCCCAAAGACTGGGACGCCGGAAGGGCTCGCGGACGGGGAAGTTCCACTTCCTTGCCGGACGCACCCCGATCGCACGGAGTTCGGCTTCCCAGGCGAGCCGCTCGGGATCGTCCGGGGGAACGCGCTCGGGCAGGCCGTCGTCCTCGTCGTCCCGGGGACGCATGATCATCCGCATCTCCTCATCCGTCAGCGGCTCGGGATCGGGGCCATACCACGCGCGCCGCAGGCCGTCCACGATCTTCTCGCGTGGCGTACGGCGGGCCAGGATCTCACGCGCGTGCACCTCCCGCTCTTCGAGAGACATCAGCCCCATGAGCCTCGACGGGAGCAGTTCGCGCTCCTCCGCCGGACTCAGCAGCAAATCCGGGTCGGTGTCGTTCATGATCCCCATCATCACTCTCCTTCACCGGGTCCATTCTCATTGCGACGTCTCAATGTAATCGAGAGAAAAGGACAGTCTAGACACCATTCGGAGCGCATTCTTTGGGCCCGGGGCGGCACGGATGAGAATCCGCGCGGTGGCGGAATCCGGCTGACACGGGGCTGGACGTCCGCCCCGCGACGGGAGCCGGCGCACGGCCGGGAATGCAGTACTCTGCGCCCTCTGCGGCTCTGCGTGAGAAAGCAGTTGAAATTCCCCCGACGAGAAACGGCCCCGGGCATCGCTGCCCGGGGCCGTTCCTTTTCCGTCCGCCGAAAGAGACCGGCTTACGCCGTGAGGGTCGCCGCCTCGCTGGCGCCCACCACCTCGGACGCGTCCGCGCCCTCGGACGTCTCCTCCGTCTCGGGCCCGAACGCCACCTCGTTGTACCGGTAGATGCCGGTGCCCGCGGGGATCAGGTGACCGATGATGATGTTCTCCTTCAGCCCCTGCAGGTCGTCGCGCGCGCCGCGGATGGCGGCGTCGGTCAGCACCCGCGTGGTCTCCTGGAAGGAGGCCGCGGAGATGAAGGACTGCGTGGTCAGCGACGCCTTGGTGATGCCCAGCAGCAGGGGCTCCGAGGTCGCCGGCGTGCCGCCGCCCGACATGGTGCGCGTGTTGGTGTCCAGGAACTCCGTCCGGTCCACCGTCTCGCCCTCCAGGAACTCGGTGGTGCCGGGCTCCAGGACGCGCACCTTCTGCAGCATCTGGCGCACGATCACGCCGATGTGCTTGTCGTTGATCTTCACGCCCTGCAGGCGGTAGACCTCCTGCACCTCGTTGAGCAGGTACTCCTGCACGGCCTGCGGGCCCTTGATCCGCAGGATGTCGTGCGGGTTCACCGGCCCCTCGCTCAGGCGGTCGCCGGCGCGCACGTAGTCGCCCTCGTGCACGCGCAGGTGCTTGCCCACGGGCACCTCGTACACCCGCTCGTTGCCCGTCTCCGGGATCACGATCACCTCGCGCTTGCCGCGCTTGATGTCGCCGAAGCGCACGGTGCCGTCCACCTCGGTGATGACCGAGGGATCCTTGGGCTTGCGCGCCTCGAACAGCTCCGCGATGCGCGGCAGACCGCCCGTGATGTCGCGGGTCTTGTACGCCTCGCGGGCCAGCTTGGCCAGCGCCGCGCCGGGCTGGATGGCCTCGCCGTCGCGCACCGTGAGCTGCGCGCCCACGGGCACGATGAACTCGCGGACCTTGACCCCGTTGGCGTCGATGATCTCGATCATGGGGTGCAGCTTCTTGCTGCGGTCCTCGATGATCACCATCTGCCGGCGGCCCGTGCTCTCGTCCAGCTCCTCGCGCACCGTCTCGTCCTCGACGATGTCGATGAACCGCACCGTGCCGCCGAAGTCGGCCACGATGGGCTCCGAGTACGGGTCCCACGAGAACAGCGTGTCGCCCACGGCGATCTTCTGCGCGTCCTCCACCGAGATGGTGGCGCCGTACGGCACCGCCAGGCGGCTGCGGATGGCGCCCTCGGCCGTCCGCATGATGATCTCGCCTTCGCGGCTGGTGACGATGCGCGTGCCCTCGGGCGTCGTCACCGTGGTGATGCGCTCGAACTGGGCCACGCCCTCCACCTTGCTCTTGCGCCCCGTCGTCGCCGCGATGCGCGCCGCAGTGCCGCCGATGTGGAAGGTGCGCAGCGTGAGCTGCGTGCCCGGCTCGCCGATGCTCTGCGCGGCCAGGATGCCCACCGCCTCGCCCGGGTCCACGATGCCCATCGTGGCCAGGTTGCGGCCGTAGCACTTCACGCACAGGCCGCGGCGGCTCTCGCAGGTGAGCACGCTGCGGATCTTGACCGACTGGATCCCCGCGTCCTCGATGGCGTCGGCCAGCTCCTCGTCGATGAGCTCGCCGGCGGCCACGAGCAGCTCGCCGTCCATGGGATCGTAGACGTCGTCCGACGCCACCGAGCCCACGATGCGGTCCTTGAGCGGCTCCACCACGTCCTCGCCCTCCTTGAGGGCGCTGACCTCGAGGCCCAGCACCGTGCCGCAGTCGTCCTCGCTGATGGTGACGTCCTGCGCCACGTCCACCAGGCGGCGGGTGAGGTAGCCGGCGTCGGCCGTCTTGAGCGCCGTGTCGGCCAGGCCCTTTCGCGCGCCGTGCGTGGAGATGAAGTACTCCAGCACCGTCAGGCCCTCGCGGAAGTTCGACTTGATCGGCGACTCGATGATCTCGCCGATGCCGCCGGTGAGCTTCTTCTGGGGCTTGGCCATCAGGCCGCGCATCCCCGCCAGCTGCCGCATCTGGTCACGGCTGCCGCGGGCGCCCGAGTTCATCATCATGTACACGGGGTTGAAGCCCCCGCGGTCCGCCGCAAGGCGGTTCACCATGGCGTCCGCCACGTCGTTGTTGGCGTGCGTCCAGGTGTCGATGACCTTGTTGTAGCGCTCGCCGTTGGAGATGACGCCGTTGTTGTACGCGCGGGTAAAGCGCGCCACGTCGTCGTCGGCCTCGCGCAGGATCTCTTCCTTTTCGCCGGGGATCTTCATGTCCTCGATCCCCACCGACACGCCCGCCATGGTGGCGTAGCGGAAGCCGAACGCCTTGAGGCTGTCCAGGAACACCACCGTCGTCGCCAGCCCCACCGTGCGGTAGGCGCCGAAGATGATGTCGCCCTGCTCCTTCTTGCCCATCGTCTTGTTCCAGTACCCCATCTCGGGGGGCACCACGGAATTGAAGATGATGCGGCCCGGCGTGGTGGGCACCCACACCTTCTCCTCGCCCTCCTCGCGCTCGTCGACGGGGCGCGGGTCGGTCAGGAAGTACACCGTGCTGTGGTAGCCCACGTGGCGGTGCGCCAGCGCCATCTCCACCTCGGCCACGTTGCCGAAGCGCGCCAGCACCTTGCTCAGGTCGCGCTCGGCGGGCGCCTTGGCCATCTCCGCCTGGTCGGCCGCCACGTCGTCGCGGAAGCTGGCCTTGTCCTTGGTGAGCCAGTAGCACCCGATGACGATGTCCTGCGACGGCGCCGCCACCGGCCGGCCGTTGCTGGGCAGCAGGATGTTGTTGGACGACAGCATGAGCACGCGGGCCTCCAGCTGGGCCTCGAAGCTCAGCGGCACGTGCACGGCCATCTGGTCGCCGTCGAAGTCGGCGTTGAACGCCGCGCAGACGAGCGGGTGAATGCGGGTGGCCTTGCCCTCCACCAGCACCGGCTCGAACGCCTGGATGCCCAGGCGGTGCAGCGTGGGCGCGCGGTTCAGCAGCACGGGGTGGTCGCGGATGATGTCCTCGAGCACCTCGTACACGCGCGGGTCGTCACGCTCCACGATCTTCTTGGCGCGCTTGACCGTCTCGGCCTCGCCGCGCTTTTCCAGCTCGTGGATGATGAACGGCTTGAACAGCTCCACGGCCATGGCCTTGGGCAGGCCGCACTGGTGCAGGCGCAGCTCGGGGCCCACCACGATCACGGAGCGGCCCGAGTAGTCCACGCGCTTGCCCAGCAGGTTCTGCCGGAAGCGGCCCTGCTTGCCCTTGAGCATGTCGCTCAGGGACTTGAGGGGGCGCTTGCCGCGGCCACGGATGGCCTTGCTGCGGCGGCCGTTGTCGAACAGCGCGTCCACGGCCTCCTGGAGCATGCGCTTCTCGTTGCGCAGGATCACCTCCGGCGCGCGCATCTCCATCAGCTTCTTCAACCGGTTGTTGCGGTTGATGACGCGGCGGTACAGGTCGTTCAGGTCCGACGTGGCGAAGCGGCCGCCGTCCAGCGGCACCAGCGGGCGCAGGTCCGGCGGGATGACCGGGACCACGTCCAGGATCATCCACTGCGGCTTGTTGCGCTCCGACGGCGTGGCGCCCGAGCCGCGGATGGCGTCGATGACCTTGAGCCGCTTGAGCACCATCTTCTTGCGGTGCTGGCTGGTCTCGTTGGCCACCTGGGCCCGCAGCGACTCGGCCAGCGAGTCCACGTCGATCTGGCCCAGCAGGTTGCGGATGGCCGGCGCGCCGATGTCGGCCGCGAAGTCGTTGTCGTTCTCCTCGCGCGCCTTGTCACGGAGCGCGATGAACTCGTCCTCGTCCAGCACCTGGCTGTGCTTTACGTCCTGGGCGCCGGGCGCGGTGACCACGTACGCGGCGTAGTAGATCACCTTTTCCAGGTCGCGCAGCGTCATCCCCAGCAGGTAGCCCATCTGCGAGGGAAGCGTCTTGAACATCCAGATGTGCGCCACGGGCACGGCCAGCTCGATGTGGCCCATGCGCTCGCGCCGGACCTTGCTGAGCGTGACCTCCACGCCGCACTTGTCGCACACGTGGCCGCGGTAGCGAATGCGCTTGAACTTGCCGCAGTGGCACTCCCAGTCCTTCACGGGACCGAAGATGCGCTCGCAGAACAGGCCGTCGCGCTCGGGCTTGAACGAGCGGTAGTTGATGGTCTCCGGCTTGGTGACCTCGCCGAAGCTCCAGCCCCGGATCTCCTCCGGAGAGGCGATCTTGACCTGGATGTAGTTGAAGTCCTGAGACCGGGTCTCTCGGACGCGGGGGAAGTCGATCATCGGGATCCCCTATCTATCGTGGTGTCCCCGGGCATCTGCTCGGGCGGCGTCGAATCCGTTTCTCAAAGCAGGGAATAGGTGACAGGGAATAGGGAATAGCCAGCAAGACCCGACGGGCAACGCCCGCTATTCCCTATTCCCTGTTCCCTATTCCCTAGCTCCCAAGCGTCACGCTGATGCCCAGCGCCTGAAGCTCCTTCACCAGCACGTTGAACGACTCCGGCAGGCCGGGCTCGGGGAGGTTCTCGCCCTTCACGATGGCCTCGTACACCCGGCTGCGGCCGTTCACGTCGTCGGACTTGACGGTCAGGATCTCCTGCAGCGTGTGCGCCGCGCCGTATGCCTCCAGCGCCCACACCTCCATCTCGCCGAAGCGCTGGCCGCCGAACTGCGCCTTGCCCGCCAGCGGCTGCTGCGTCACCAGCGAGTACGGCCCGATGCTGCGCGCGTGGATCTTGTCGTCCACCAGGTGGCTGAGCTTGAGCATGTAGATCGTGCCCACCGTCACCGGCGACTCGAACTGCGCGCCGCTCCGGCCGTCGCGCAGGCGCACCTTGCCGCCGGGGGTGAGCCCCGCCGCCGCCATGTGCTCCTCCAGCGCCGCCGTGAGCCCCTCGCCGCCGGACGACAGCGCCGCCGCGGCCGGGAAGGCCTCCTCCACCGTCGTCTCCCGGCCCTCGGCCACCTCGCGGGCGGCCGACACCAGGTAGTCGCGCAGGTCGCGCAGCTTGCCGTTGAGCAGCTCCGGCGTCTCGGCCGCGCCCAGCATCCAGTCGATGGCCCGCCCGATCCCCATCTCGGGGCGCGAGCCCTCGCCGGCCGTCAGGTCGTGCGCCTGCACCGTCTCGGCGATCATCCGCGCGTCGTTCACGTCGAACGTGGGCGGAAGGGCGCCCTGCACCCCCAGCGCCTGCCGGGCCCAGGTAGCCCCCGCCAGGCGGATGAGCGTGCCGATCTCGTCCTCCGAGGCACCCTGGAACACGGGCGTCTTGGCCTCGAAGCCCAGCACGCGCGCCGCCCACCCCAGGTGGGTCTCCAGGATCTGCCCCACGTTCATGCGGCTGGGCACGCCCAGCGGGTTCAGGCACACGTCCACGGGCGTGCCGTCCGGGAGGAACGGCATGTCCTCCTCGGGCACGATGCGGGCGATGATGCCCTTGTTGCCGTGGCGGCCGGCCATCTTGTCGCCCACGGAGATCTTGCGCTTCTCGGCCAGGTACACCTTCACCAGCTGCACGACGCCCGGGGGCAGCTCGTCCGGCTGGAAGATCTTGTCGATCTGGCTCTCCGTGCGCTGCCGCACCCGCTCGATGCGGCGCTTGCTCTCGTCGATCAGCCGGCGCAGCTGCTCGTTGACCCCGCGGTCGGTGACCTTGAGGGTCGTGAGGTCGATGTCGTTGAAGTCCAGCGAATCAACCACCTCGTCCGTCAGCTGCGTGCCCTCGTTGAAGAAGGGCTCCACCGTCCCCTTCTTCAGGAACAGGGCGACCTCACGGCCGCGGATGAGCTCGCGGATCTCCTCGTCGCGCGCCTCGCCGATGCGCCCGATCTCCGAGCGCTCGTAGGCCCGCAGCTCACCGATCTTCTGGCCCCGCTCCTTTTCCAGGATGGGGTCGTCGATGCGGCGGCTGAAGATCTTCACGTCGATCACCGTGCCCTCCACGCCGGGCGGCACCTTGAGCGACGAGTCCTTCACGTCCTTGGCCTTCTCGCCGAAGATGGCCGTGAGCAGCTTTTCCTCGGGGCTCAGCTCCGTCTCGCCCTTGGGCGTGATCTTGCCCACCAGGATGTCGCCCGCCTTGACCCGCGCGCCGATGCGCACCACGCCGCGCTCGTCGAGGTCCACCAGCGACTCCTCGGCGACGTTGGGGATCTCCCGCGTGATCTCCTCCATGCCGCGCTTGGTGTCGCGGACCTGGAGCTCCAGCTCCTGGATGTGGATGGACGTGTACACGTCGTCCTTCACCAGGCGCTCCGAGAGCACGATGGCGTCCTCGAAGTTGTGGCCGTACCAGGGCATGAACGCCACCAGCAGGTTGCGGCCCAGGGCCAGCTCGCCGCCCTCGGTGGAGGGGCCGTCCGCCAGGACGTCGCCCTTCTTCACGATCTGCCCCTTGCGGACCAGGGGGCGCTGGTTGAGCGCCGTGTCCTGGTTCGTCCGCCAGTACTTCTTCATCCGGTAGCGGTCGAACTGGGCCAGGCGGCGCAGCGGCTCGTCGGACGAGCCCACGCCCTCCATGCCCGCGTCCACGAGGATGTGGTCCGCCGTCACCTCCATGACCGTGCCGCCGCGCCGGGCCACCACCACCGCGCCCGAGTCCACGGCGATGACGCTCTCCAGCCCCGTGCCCACCAGGGGCGCGTCGGGGAAGAGGAGCGGCACCGCCTGGCGCTGCATGTTGCTCCCCATGAGGGCGCGGTTGGCGTCGTCGTGCTCCAGGAAGGGGATCAGGGCCGCCGCCACCGACACCAGCTGGTCGGGGGCCACGTCCATGTAGTCGATCTCCTCCGGGCGCAGCAGGGGGAAGTCACCCCGCTCGCGGCACAGCACGAACTCGTTGCTGAAGGTAAAGCCCTGCGTGAGCAGCGCGTTCGC
>NZ_DASURI010000306.1:0-8072 GCF_036280135.1 Longimicrobium sp. | reverse complement strand
GCGAGGGCGCAGCTGTGGTACCCGCCCACGGCCAGCGTGCGCGGGTCCAGGTCGATGGCCTGCAGCGCGTTCTCGTCCGGCACGGGCGCGGAGACGTAGACCGTGAACCCGAAGCGCGCCACCGTGCTGGGCATGGTGAAGCGCCACTCCTTGGCGGCCGAGACTTCGTCCGTGGAGAGGATGCCGCCGTACTCGTGGTACGGCTGGATGGCGCTCATGAACATGGCCGTGCCGTCCTCGTTCTCCACCTCCACCGTGCCGTTGCCGGCCGTGGCGACGGGACCGGAGGCGAAGAAGACGCGGATGGGCGCCTGCGTCACGCCGTCTTCCGTGCCGATGGGCTGGCCCAGCAGGTTGCGCACGGTCACGTCCACGCGAAAGATCGACATTCCCCCATCGTAGCTGGCGCCGCTGCTGGCCAGCCGCACGGTGCCGCCCTGCCAGCCCAGCACCAGGCTGCCGCGCGCGCCCGCGGGCATCGCCGGGGCCGCTGCGGCGCACAGGACGGTCCCCGCGCGCACGTCCGCCGTGCAGTCCAGCCGCGCCAGCGCGGGCTCGGCCTTCGGCGCCGCGTCCGGCGGGGCGGCGACGAAGCCGTCGGCGCAGGCGGCGGCCAGCGGGAGCAGGGCGAACGGGAGGACGCGGCGGATGGAAAGGCGGCGCATGGACGACCTCATCAACGGGGAGAGCGACTCGGAGGGAAGGGCGGCGGCGCGTGGGAGGAAGGTCGCGCCGGACGCAGGGTAACGCGGCGCCCGGACCGGGTCAATGTTGATGACGATCCGTCCGCGCGAGCGCCGGCAGATCCGGGCGAACCTTTTGGGGCGCACGCGTGTAGAGCCTGGGTGAGGACGAACGATCCGGCCGGGCAGCGCGCCCCGGCCGGATCGGCTTTTTGTGATCGCGGGAACGGAACGCGTGGCGGGCGGCCGCGCGGGAGGAATCGATGACCCTGGACGTGCTGTTCGGCTCCGCGTGGGGGCCGCTGGTGATCTTCGGGCTGCGGATCGTGGACGTGTCGCTGGCCACCGTGCGCATGCTGCTGGCCGTGCGCGGGCACAAGCGCCTGGTGCCGTTCATCGGCTTCTTCGAGGTGCTGATCTGGATCCTGGCCGTGGGCAACGCGGTCAAGTTCCTGGACAGCCCGCTTCACCTGCTGGGCTACGCCGGCGGATACGCCACGGGCACGGCGGTGGGGCTGTGGATCGAGGAAAAGCTGGCCCTGGGCGTGAGCGCCCTGCGCGTGATGAGCGCCCACGGCGGTGTGGAGATCGCCGAGGCGCTGCGCGAGCGTGGGTTTGGCGTGACGGAGTTCCCGGCGCAGGGGCGCGACGGGCGGATGGAGGTCGTCTACGCCGTGCTGCGCCGCCGGCACCTGCCCCTGGCCCTGGCGCAGGTGAACGCCTGGGATCCGGATGCGTTCGTGATGATCGAGGAGCCGCGCGCCATCCAGCGCGGCTGGATGTTCGACCTGCGGCGGAAGTAGGCGAAGTCGGCTGATTCGGCCGGACGTCGCCCGCACGTCGAGCGACGACGCGGTCGCGGATCACGTCGACAGCCCCCGGTGGACGGATCTCCCGGCACGCGCCGAGCGGACAGCCACCGCGCGCGGAATCGGCCTGCGTGCACGGACGCGGTCCTCCCGCCGAGCGAATGAATTCGCCGCTGGAAAGGCACGAAGTCCGCCTGCGCGGACTGCCCCAGCGGAAGGCCGCACGTGTGCACCGGAGCAGCGTTTACGTCGTCGAAGCCCCACGCAGTTTGTGGGGCTTTCCGCTGTCGTTGCGGCGACTTTAGTCGCTCAGCGCGGCGCGGTGACGTGCTCGCGCATCCACGCCGCCAGCGCCTGCGTGAACGCCGGCATCAGCGCGCCGGAATCGTCCGCGAAGAATCCGTGGCCCGCGCCGGGAATGACGGTCACCCGCGCGTTGGTCTTGCCCGCGCCGGCAAACCCGCGCTCCAGGCGGTGCACGCTCACGGCCACGGGCACGTTGTCGCGCTCGTCCTCCGCGCCCAGCATCACCAGCACGGGCGGCTCCAGCACCAGCCAGTACGGCAGCGGATCAAAGGCGTAGGCCTGGCGCAGCATCGTCCAGATGGGCGCGTCCGGCGCGGCGGGAAAGCCGGCCGCGACGGGTCGAGCGCCCGTCGTCAGCGCGTGCTCGCGGGCGCGGCGGTACGCGTCCCAGTCGCCCGTGACGAGGTACGCGCCCGCGGCCCGGTTCAGCGCCAGCACCTCGCGGATGCCCGCCGAGTCCAGCCCCGCCTGCCGTGCCGTGTTGCCCATCTCGTGAAAGCTTTGCTCGGCGTAGCTCACGCCCGCGCCGGAGATGTCGACGACGAACGCCACGTGGCGCGACCGCGCGGCCGCCAGCGGCGCGATCCATCCGCCCTGGCTCAGGCCCACCAGGCCCACGCGGGTGGAATCCACGTCGGCGCGGGCGCGCAGGGCCTCCAGCCCCGCCAGCGCGTCCGCGGCCAGGTCGCCGAAGCCCGCCGTCTGCCAGTCGCCGCCGGATGCGCCGCTGCCGCGGTTGTCCGTGAGCAGCACGGCCGTTCCGCCCCGCACCAGCGCCTCGGCGATGGAGCGCGCCCACATGTTCGTGCGGTCGCTGCGCCCGGAGCCCTGGATGATGACGGCCGCCGGCACGGGCCCGCTCGCCGCCGGCGGCAGCATCAGCAATCCGGCGAGCGCGACGTCGCCGTTGTGGTATCGCACCTCCTCCGTGCGATACGGCGCGGATTCCTGTGCGCGCGCCGCCCCCGGCGCCACGAGGAGCAGCAGCGCGATCAGCAGCCTTGGCATATGCGGGATGATCCTGGATCGGGATGGATGATCGTGGCCGGCGGAATCGGCCATCAGCGGCGCGATGGACGATTGGATGCGGGGATCATCCGTTTGGTTGGACCGGTGAGATTGTCCCTCACCTTGATCGATGTTGTGAACGGTGTGAGGTTTCGGGGAGGTCGATACATCAGATCAACACCGATGAGGTAGCATGTCTGCTTCCCATGAACCGATCGAGGAGCTCACTCCCGAAGTCATCCGCTTGCGGGCCTGTTGAGCTTGGAGTCGCAGAGATGGCGCGCTTCATCAGCGAACGCTGCCAGATGCGCGGCAATTACACGGAGGAGCGAGAGGCACTCCTGAGCGATCCTCCTGTGGATGAGTTCTTCGCAGAGATCCATCGGCGCGAGGCGCTTCGCGCACGCGACCGTTGATACGCGAAGCGCCCGGCGGGGGGCCGGGCGCATCCGAATTCGTCGCGTCTGGTTGCCGGGCCGCTCAGGGCATCGACACCTCGTCCTCGGGCATGAAGGCGGTGGTGTCCGTGGGCGGCACCTCGGGCGTCACGCGCGGCTCGTCGATCGTGGGCCCGCTGTTGTCGGCCAGGGTGGGGCCGCTTCCGCCCGAGCACGCGGCCGTTCCGAGGGCAAGCGCCGCGGCGGCGAAGATGCGTCTGGCGTTCATCGGATCACTCCCGTTTCAGGCGACGTCGGTGCCGGCATCCCGCGTCCGGCGTGGGCCGTGGGTCTTTGCAACCCGCGTGCCTGAAACCACTTACACGCGCCACCGGTCCGATCGGCGAAAACAGAAATGTCTCACACGGGGCCTGCGGCCAACGGAGTCAGCGGTTTTGATCTTCTACCGTTGACTCCGTTGCCGAAGGCCCGTGTGAGACCGCAGTTCCCGTCCCGCGCGCGAAGATCGGCGTCTACCGCAGCGCGGGCTTGCGGCGCCGGCGCTTGGCCGCGAGCTCGTCCGGCACCTCCTCCGCGAAGAGCGCGGGCACGGCGACACGGAGCCGATCCGCATCCGCCCCATCCGTCGTATCCGCATCCGCCACGGGCGCCACGCGCAGCCCGCCCACCAGGCCGCGCAGCTCGCCCGCGTTCCCCGTGAGCCGGCCCGTGGCCTCGGACACCAGGCGGCAGGCCACCTCCTGCTGGGCCGTGGCCGCGCGGACGCCCTCCGCCGTCTCGGCGTGCACCACGGCCGTGTCGGCCGCGGCGGCGATGTCGTGCGCGGCCTCCACGGCGGCGGCGGCATTGCCCTCGGCCAGCCCCGTCACGCGGTCCGCGGCCACGCGCGTGCGCTCCGCCGCGTCCACGATGGTCGTCAGGGCGCCCTCCACGGCGTGGGCCACGCGCTCGATCTCGTCCACGTGGCTGGCACCGGCCTGCATGGCGGCGGCCGTGCTGTTCACCCGCTGCGTGATGGTACGGGTGATGGCGGCCACGTTCTCCGCCCCCTCGCGGGCCTGCATGGCAAGCTTGCGCACCTGGTCGGCCACGACGGCGAACCCGCGGCCCTCCTCGCCGGCGCGGGCGGCCTCGATGGCGGCGTTCAGCCCCAGCAGGTTGGTCTGCTCGGCGATGTCGTTGACCGTGCGGACGAACGTGCTCACGTCGGCCACGGCGGCGTTGAGGGCCACCGTCTCGGCCGCGGCGGCTTCCACCGTCGCCTTGATCTTGAAGAGCGTGCCGATGGTGGTCTCCGTCTCGGCGCGCCGGCTTTGCGCCTCGGCCTCGATGCTGGCGGCCAGGGCGGCCACGTCGCGCACCTCGGCCACCATGCGGCTGGCCGTCTCCAGCATTCGCCGCAGGGCGCCGTCCACCCGCCGCAGCTGCGCCACCTGCCCCGTGGCGCCCTCCGACACCTGCTCGATGGAGCGCGTGACCTCGCCCACGGCGGCGGCCAGCTGGCTGCTGACGACGGTCAGGTCGTCCGCCGACGCGGCGATGCCGTCCGCCGCCTGCGCCGCCCCCGCACCGATGCGCGACAGCGAGTCGCTCGTGCGGTTCATGGCCCGCGCCAGGATCCGCAGCTCGTCGGGAAGGCGGCTGTCCGTGCGCGCCGTCAGGTCACCCTCCGACAGGCGCCCGGCGTGCGCGGCCAGCTGGTCCAGCGGCCCCGTGATGGAGCGCAGCACGGCCCACACGGCCCCGATGCCGATCACCAGCGCCGACAGCAGCAGGGCCGCCAGGATCCACCGCCACGCGGCCGCGTCCGCCTCCAGCTCCCGTTCCGCCGCGGCCACGCGCGCGCCCTTGACCTCGGCCAGCTTGCCCAGGGCGCCCAGCATCTGCGCCTCCATGGCCCGCGCCGTGTCCGTCTGGGCGGCGGCCTCGGCGGCGCGGCCCAGCACGGCCAAGCGGCGCGCGGCCACGTAGCGCACCTCGGCGTCGGAGAGCTGCTGGTCGATGCCCACCACGAGCTCCACCTCTTCCTGCGTCTGCCCGTCGCGGCGCAGCAGCTGGCGCTGGGTGCGGTGCGTCTGCCAGCGCAGGGAGTCGAACTCCGCCGCGGCGCTCTCTCCGTGCTCGATGTAGCGCGCGGCCACGGCGATCTCGCGGGCCACGTCCGTCGCCAGCATGGCGGAGAGGCGGGCGTCCTGCTCCACGCCGCTCATGCTGCTGCGGATGGCGCCCGACAGGCTCGTCATGGAGCGCCATCCCACCGTCCCCGCCACGGCCAGGAGCACCAGGACAAAGCCGAACCCCAGGATCAGCCGGCTGCGGATGCCGGACCCCATGCGGCCCCTCACCGGCCCTCCAGGGGAACCAGGGTGCCGCCCCGCGCCTGCGTCATCACGAACCCGCTGCGGTCCGGGTCGCGGTCCGCCCTGAAGCGCACGGGGCCCGTCACCCCGGGAAACGAGCGGTCGCCGCGCACCTGGGCCAGGTACCCGCGGATGTCCGCGCGGTTGAAGCCCACCTCGGCCATCGCCTTGGCCAGGAGCCGGGTCGCGTCGTACGCCATGGCGGCGTTGGCGTCCGGCTCCACCCCGTACTTCGTCCGGAACGCCTCCACGAAGCGCACGGCCTCGGCCCGCGTGTCGCGGATGCTGAAGGGCACGGCCACGTACACGCCCTCGCTGGCCGCCGTGTCCGTGACGACGCCGGACCACCCGTCTCCCGCCACCCAGCGGGTCGTGAAGCCCTGGCGACGCGCCTCGCGCAGCAGCGCCTGGCCGCTGAGCTCCGTTCCGGCCACGAACACCAGGTCCGGCGCCACCTGCCGGTAGTAGCTGATGAACGGCTCCACGAGCCGCCCGTCGCCCGCGATGGGGTCCACACCCACGAGCTCGCCCGGATAGTTGGCGCGGAAGGCGGCGGCCAGGCCCCGGCCGTAGACGTTGTTCTCGTAGAGGACGGCGACCCGCTGGGGACGGAGGCCGGCCGCGAAGCGGGCCAGGTTGGCGCCGTTGGTGGAGTCGTTGGTGGTCACGCGGTACACCCAGGGCGACACGCCCGTGAGCTCCGGCGAGGTGGCGCTGGGAATGACGGCCACCAGGCCGCGGTCGTACACGCGGGCGGCGCCCACCATGGCGCCGGAGTTGGAGTGGCCCACGACGGCCTTGACGGCGGGATCGCCCAGGAAGCCCTCGGCGATCTGCGCGGCCTTTACGCCGTCGCCGCCGTCGTCCTGGGCCACCACCTTGAGGGTCATCCCCCGCACGCCCCCCTCGGCGTTGATCTCCTCCGCCGCCATGACCACGGCGTTGCGGACCATGCGGGCGTAGCCCTCCGTGAACGGGCCCGCCGTGCCGATGGCGACCTCGCCGCCGCCGCCGTCGCACGCCGCCAGCAGGCAGGCGAGCGCGGGCAGCGCGGCCGACCGCGCGACCACAACCGTACTCCGCAACGTAAGCTCCCGGTCCGGGGATGGATGGGTCCGCGGCACGCGCCCGCGGGGGTGGGGTCAGGAAGAAGTGTAGAGAGCGCTCTGGGCCAGGGGTGGCGTAAAACGATCACCCATGGTGCCGCGGCCGGGGAAGCGCGGAGGACGCGCCCGCTCCAGGTGCGGCGGATGGAAGACAGCCGGGGACAGGCTCTCGGGTTTGAAGGCCCCCAGTATACACCATCCGGTTTCTGACGTCAAATATTGTAGCAGAAACCGGCGGATCGGGAAGGTACGCCGCGACGGTGCCACGCCGCGCGGGGCGCCCGCCGTCCGCGGGAACGACGAATCGGCAGGGTCTGACACACGGTTCCCGAATGGAATTGTGCATACTGACGAGGCGGATGCCGAAAGGTCACGCGTCGGCCCTTTCGCAATCGCCTCCTCGTGCCGATACTGACGCGTGACACGTCACGCCCGGTTCCCCCGGGCGCCTCCAGAAACGGCAAACCCGTCGAAAGGCGGGGACGCAAAGCTACGAGGCTACCGCGGATCGGCAGATCCGCCACGCTCGTCGGGCTGCCTAACGAGGGAGCAGGATCCCCATGACATCGCAGTATCCCCGCGCGAAGCGGGTCGCCACTCCGGCGGCCGGCCTTCGCCCCGCGCGCGCCGCCGCCCTTGCGGTGCTCGCGCTGGCCGCCGCATGCTCCGACATGCCGACCAACCCCGATTCCGAGGCCGAACTGGCCCGCTCCCCCGCCGTCTCCACGGCCGTCACCGAAGAGTTCAACGGCCCCGCGTTCGGCGGGTGGACGGCGGACACGCACCCGCTGGGGCGCGGCTCCGTTCGCGCCACCAACGTGGCCCTGGGCGGCGGCACGGCCGCGCTCTCGCTGGCCGCCGGCGCGTACGACGGCGCCGAGATCCTCACCGCCGCGCGCTACGGCACGGGCACGTACACGGCACGGATGCGCACGCCCGTGGCGCCGGGCAGCATCTCGGCGTTCTTCCTGTACCAGGGCGTGGCCGGCGGCAACGACGAGATCGACATCGAGATCTTCAACGACGGCACGCGGCGCATCATGTTCACCACGTGGGTGGCGGGGAAGGAGACGAACAACGTCACCCGCACGCTGCCGTTCGACCCCGCCGCCGGGCTGCACGACTACGCGATCGAGTGGACGGCCAAGACCGTGAAGTTCCGCGTGGACGGCGTGGTGATGCAGGAGTTCAAGCGCGGGATCCCGAAGAGCGCCATGTTCGTGATGGCGAACACCTGGTGGCCCACCTGGCTTACGGGCCCGGTGCTGACCACGCCGCGCACGTTCAGCATCGACCGGATCACGATCGGGTAGGGACAGACCAGGATCGTGCACGGAGGTGAATATCTGCCGGACCGCGGAGAGCCCCCTCCCCGCTCGTTCCTCGCGGAGAGGGGAGAACA
>NZ_DASURI010000305.1:0-3943 GCF_036280135.1 Longimicrobium sp. | reverse complement strand
AAAGCCGCTTCTCATGGGTGCTCCCGTGTTGGGGTGGGGGAGGGTTCGAGGCGGTAGACCACGAGCGACTGCACGTCCAGCGAATCACTGCTCACGGTGTAGATCCGGTCCGCCTGGATCAGGCGCGGTTGCACGCCGCGTGGAAGCCGCAGCGTGGCGACCTGCTTGCCCGTGGTGTCAAAGGCGATCCAGCGGGACTCCGGCGTGTGCGTCACCGGCTGGATCCACACGCGGGAGCGGTCGTCGACGAGCATGTTCTCCACGAGCGGCCAGGTTTCCCACCGGGACCGGAACGCACGGGTGAGCGCGCGGGCGGGGATGTCCTGGGTTGCGTTCTGCTGCGCCACGCTGTCGATCGTCGCGTCCGTCAGGGGCAGTCGCTGGGTATCCAGGCGAATGGGAATGCTGCGCCGCTCTTGCCCGGAAACGTCGTAGACGTGCACCCGGGCTGAATCGGTCCATAGTGTGTAGATGTTGCCCTGCGCGTCCCAGCGGACCAGCGTCTGCCGGGCCCAGTACGGCAGGAAGAACCCCTCTCCCCGGTCCGTGCGAACCTCCTGCACCTCGGGCTCGATTACGGTGATGACGGTGTCTCGCTGGATGGACCCGTCCCGGTTCAGCAGGCGGATCACGTCGTCGCGACGCTGGCCCGCGATGGGGACATCGCCGTTGATCCGCCGGAAGTGCCCGATGACGGAGCCGTCCCGCCAGGGCTCGATGTCCATCGGAAAAGAGTAGCCGGGTTCGGGAAAGAGGGTCGTATACGCCACCCGGTCGGAGCCGGGACGGTAAACCGTGGCGCGGTGGGCGAGGCCGTCATACACGAACAGGCTGTCGCCCGGGAGAAGGTGCACGTTGCCGATGGACTGGAACTCGCCGGGTCCTCCACCCATCCGGCCGAACTCCCTCACCAGCCGGCCCCGCCCGTCCAGTACGAGAACGCGCTGGAGCCCGTCGCCAGCGTAGACGAGACCGCGGGTATCCACCCCGATGTCCGTGATGCGGCTGAATTCCACGTCCCCTGCGCTGCGGGTGACTTCCGTGACCTCGAACGTGAGCGGGGTGTCCACGACGGGCGCGGGCTCGCACCCCTCCAGGGATAGAATCGCAAGTAGCACGAGAAACGGCATCGCGAGCTTGTCGGTGGGAAGCATCGTACCTCCGCAAATGAAAGCTGGTAGCTGACGGTGATGGCTGCTCACCACCACCGTCGAAGGACCGCCCTCCTGCCTTACGCGCTCGCGCGGGTGCAACCCGTCGGGCCGACCGCGCAACCGCCGCGGTAACAGCAAAAGGTTTCCGCCTTGCCGTCACCGTTCAGATCGCCCGCGCAGCAGAAGCGGTCACCCAGGTCCACGGGGTTTAGCACCATCGTGGAGTACGCGGGGCGAGCGGAGAGCAGCAGGGCACCGCCGGCGAGGGTGATGGACCCGGCGAGGACACGGATTCGGTTGGTCATTTCCGTTCTCCTTGGTCGATTGGTGATTGGGACGCGATCACGTTTGGGCCGTCTGGCAGCCGTCCGCCGTGATCCTGCACCCGCGCGGTCCGCAGCAGCGGCTCTGGCAGCTGCCGTAGGACGTCATCTCGCAGCAGCAGTACTGGGGCGGCGGCGGTGGCGGCGCGTAGGTGGCGTGCGCCGGGCGCGCGCTGGTGAGCGTTCCTCCGCCGAGCGCCACCACCGCGATCGCCAGGAGTCGAATTCGGTCTCGCATGCGGTTCTCCGTGTTGAGGTGAACGCCGCACGAGCTCACTCGGCCCGCGCGCAAGCTCATCCGCCGCGGTGCGACGGCTTTCTCGCGCAGATTGACCCGCTGCTTCCGTCCCGCACTCCCGCCGAGCGTATTCGCCTCGGCCTCATGTCACCGTCTTTGGCGCGTCCACGTTCCGTAATGCAACGGCGGTTCAGGTGCGGGGGCGTCCGCCATCACCAGCGGCGAGCGAACGCGGCCAATGATGTTCAGGATGTACAGGACGAGCAAGCCCCCTTTTGCGGTGCAGGTAGAAGATGACAGGGATGTTCACGCCGTACACGGGGCTGTCGGCTCCGGATCGGCAGGGGCGTGGGGCAGGGGAGAAGTGCGGCAGGATTACAATGGGATGGGCCGGATTCCCACGTCAAATGGTCGGGTATGGAGAGCGGTCGCGGTGCGCTCAATAGGAGCGGGTCCCGCCGTGACGGATCGTCACGGGATGCTCGAAAGCATCCCCGTCGTGGGCTGACTGCGCGTGAAAGCGGCCAGATGGATCCCGCTACTTACGCGCCCTTGGCTGCACTTGACTCTGTAATGCTGGAATTGCATCCTAGTATAATGGAATCGAATGATGCAGACATCCACGCGCACCTAGCCACGCGGCTGGCGCGCCTGCGGGCGGAGCGGGGGCTCACGCTGGATGCGCTGGCGGAGCGCGCGGGCGTGAGCCGCTCCATGATCTCGCTCATCGAGCGGGGAAAGAGCAGCCCCACGGCGGCCGTGCTGGACCGGCTGGCCGCCGGCTTGGGCGTTACGATCGCCTCGCTCTTCGCGGACGACGCGCGCGCGGACGCATCACCCGTGGCGCGGCGGGCGGAGCAGGCCACGTGGCGCGACCCGGAGACGGGCTACGTGCGGCGCAACCTGTCGCCGCCGCGCCATCCCTCGCCCATCGAACTCGTGGAGGTGGTGCTGCCGGCCGGCACCCGCGTGGCCTACGACACGCCGGGGACGCGCGCCGTGGGCATCAGCCAGCAGGTCTGGGTGCTGGAGGGGCGGCTGGAGCTCACGACCGGCGGCGTTACGCACGCGCTGGACGCCGGCGACTGCCTGGCCATGCGCCTGGACGGCCCCACCGCGTTCCGCAACCCGGCGGACGTGGACGCGCGCTATCTGGTTGCCCTGGCAGCGGATCCGGCCGGGCGCGCCAGCCATCGCGGAGCCACACCGTGACCGTTGCATCCGAACCGTTCGTCATCCGCGCCCTGACGGCGGACGAGGCCGCGGCGCGCATCGCCGAGTTGTCCGCCGTGCTGGTAGACTGCGTGGAAGGCGGTGCGTCCGTGAGCTTCATGGCGCCGCTCGCGCGGGAAACAGCGGACGCGTTCTGGCGAAAGGTCGCGGACGGGATGGCGGCGGGAACGCGGATCCTGCTCGTGGCGGAGGATGGGGCCGGCGCGATCATCGGCACCGTGCAGGTGATCGGCGACCTGCCGGAGAACCAGCCGCACCGCGCGGACGTAGCCAAGATGCTCGTCCACCGAAGCGCGCGCCGGCAGGGCCTGGGTGCCGCCCTCATGCGCGCCGCCGCGGATGCTGCCTGTGCCGCAGGCAAGACGCTGCTCGTGCTGGACACCGTCACGGGCAGTGACGCGGAGCGCCTTTACACGCGCCTGGGCTGGGTGCGCGTGGGTGTCATCCCCAACTACGCCCTCATGCCCAACGGCCAGCCCTGCGATACGACGGTGTTTTACAAGTCGCTGGTGTAGGGAGTAATGATGTCTGCCAAGATTCCATCATCTCCGCCGGACACCCGTACTGATTTGACAATTCTCGGGTATCGGTGTACGATTTACATCAATCCGCGAGTCGCATCACCTCCGATGATGCAGTCCAGCGATCCTTTCGTCCTGATACGTTCTCCAGCCCCGGTGCTGACATGCGGTCACCCTTCATCCGTTACTTGCTTGTTGTCGGTGCCCTTGCTCTCGCCGGCTGTCAGGATGCACCGACTTTTCCTGACCAGCGGGATGGAGACGCGCGCCTGAACACCGTGGTTGCGCCGGATGATGCAACCCAGGCGCCTGCCTGCTGCGATCCCATCATCGTTGTCGTACCTGGTCCGGAGGAGGAGTGCGATCCATGGCTTCAGCTGGATTTCTCCTGTGATGGAGGTGGCAATGGTGATTGCATGAGTTCCACCGGATTGAGCGCAAGCGACTGGCAGACGATCTCCGGGTGCTACGATG
>NZ_DASURI010000304.1:0-4241 GCF_036280135.1 Longimicrobium sp. | reverse complement strand
ATCGGCGGATTCCGCGCTCCGCCGCCGACACTATGCCTCTTCGAAAAAACGCGGATGCCGTCCCCTCGCCGAAAGCAACCCCTCTACCAAGGAACGCCGCCCTCCTGCTGATTCCTCCGGTCCGCGACCGGCCGTCGCGTGGCAGAGATCCAGCGCTTCCCACCTCCTCCAGCAGTTTTGGGGGAGGTGGGCGAGCTCCGCGAGCCCGGAGGGGGCGCTCTCCCGCACTTCGCCAGATCCCGACCTCAAGGACGCTCCCGGTTGCGCCGTCGCCCGCGTCCCGTTCCGTTTTGTCACGAGTCTGTGCGAAAGGGGATTGACGGCGGGGAGCGCGGACCCTAAGCTGTTTATTCATCTTATCACTTTGTCTCTGGGGCGGCCGATGTCCGGGAGCGCGTTCAGCTTGGCGGGGAAGGTGGTGGTGGTCACGGGCGGGTACGGCGTGCTGGGCGGCAGCCTGGCCTCGGGCTTGGCCGCCGGCGGCGCGCGCATCGCCGTCCTGGGACGCCGCCCCGACGCCGCCGAGCGCAAGGCGGAGGAGATCCGCGCGGCGGGGGGCGAGGCCCTGGCGCTCGTGGCCGACGTGCTGGACGAGGCGGCCCTGCGCGGCGCGCGTGACACGCTGCTGGGCGCCTGGGGCCGCGTGGACGCGCTGGTGAACGCGGCGGGCGGCAACGTGGCCCGCGCGCGGAACGACAATCGGCCCATCTTCGAGGTGCCCGGCGACTCGTTCGACGAGGTGCTTCGGCTGAACCTGCACGGCAGCGTGGTCCCGTCGACCGTGTTCGGCGAGACGATGGCGGAGGGGCAGGGGGCGGGGAGCATCGTCAACATCTCGTCCATGGCGGCCCTGCAGGCCATCAGCGGCGTGATGGGCTACTCCGTGGCCAAGGCGGGGATCGACAGCTTTACGCGCTGGCTGGCCGTGGACTTGGCGCGTCGCTATGGTGACGGCGTGCGCGTGAACGCCGTCGCGCCCGGGTTCTTCGTCTCGGAGCAGAACCGGGCCGTGCTCGTGAACCCCGACGGCACGCCGACGGGCCGCGCGCGCACCATCCTGGCCCGCACGCCCATGGGCCGATTCGGCCGGGCGGAGGAGCTCATCGGCGCCGTGCAGTGGCTGCTGAGCGATGCCGCCTCGTTTGTCACCGGGATCGTGATCCCCGTGGACGGCGGCTTCAGCGCCTTCAGCGGTGTCTGAGCAGAACCGTGGGCCTCGTCCGCGGTGCCGCGTCTCCATCCGCGCCCATCGTCCACTCCCGCCGTACCGGTCATGCACCCGTTTCCGTGCACCTCTACATTTGACCGAACTGGAAACAAACTCTCCGCATCGTCTTTTCCTCGTCCCGCTGTCGCTCACGAGGTGCGGACGAAGCGAGGTCCGGCGGATGGTGGCGGGGTCGGTGGGCGAGCGGGCGGAGGTGCGCGGCACGGGCAGCATTGTGCGCGAACCCGTTCGGCGGGACGTGAGATGATGATCGGAATCGAGCGCCCGATCGTGGTCATCGGCGGACGGCAATCCTGGAGAGAAGAATCCGCATGCGGATGACGTTTCGCTGGTTCGGGCCGGGCGACCCGGTGCCGCTGCGGTACATCCGCCAGGTGCCGGGGGTGGAGGGCATCGTCAGCGCGCTGCAAGACCTGCCGCCGGGCGAGCCGTGGACGCGCGAGGGAATGGAGCGCCACGCGGACCTCATCACCGCCGCCGGGCTGCGCTGGGACGTGGTGGAATCCATCCCCGTGCACGAAGACGTCAAGCTGGGCCGGCCGGACCGCAACCGCTGGATCGACGCGTGGTGCCGCAGCGTGGAGCAGGTGGGGGCGATGGGAATCCCCGTCGTCTGCTACAACTTCATGCCCATCTTCGACTGGACGCGGACGGAGCTCGCCCTGCCGCTGCCGGACGGCTCCACGGCGCTGGCGTACGACGACGATGCACTGCGCCGCATCGACCTGTCGCGCGGCACGGGCGACCTGCCCGGCTGGGCCGCCGCGTACGACGCCCAGGCGCTGGGCGCGCTCCTCACCGCGTATCAGCAGATCGACGAGGAGCGGCTGTGGGAGAACCTGGCGTACTTCCTCGAGCGGGTCGTCCCCGTGGCGGAGAGCGCGGGCGTGCGGCTGGCCATCCACCCGGACGATCCGCCGTGGCCCATCTTCGGCCTGCCACGGATCATCACGGACGGCGCGGCGCTGGAGCGGCTCGTCGGCCTCGTCGATTCGCCGGCGAACGGCGTCACGTTCTGCACCGGATCGCTGGGCGCGGACCCCGCGAACGACCTGCCGGCCATGGTGCGGCGCATCGGCCCCCGCATCCACTTTGCCCATTGCCGCAACGTGCTCGTCACGGGCGAACGGCGGTTCCACGAGGCGCCGCATCCCTCGCGCTTCGGGAGCGTGGACATGCGCGCCGTGCTCCGCGCCCTGCGGGACACGGGCTTTGACGGACCCATGCGGCCGGACCACGGGCGGATGATCTGGGGCGAGCAGGGCCGCCCCGGCTACGGGCTGTACGACCGCGCCCTGGGCGCCGTCTACCTGCAGGGATTGTGGGAGGGATTGGAAGGCTGATCCGCATCTCCCGACGTCGCTTTCTGAACCCCAAACGCCGCGCGGACCGTCCGCCGGCCGGACCCCCCGAAGGAGCGCGCATGTCCCCACTGAACGCACCGCCCTCGCCCGCCGCCTCCGTCGCGACCCTGGGCACATCGCCCGGCGCGGACGGGCGGATGTCGCGCTACCGGTGGACCGTGTGCGCGCTCCTCTTCTTCGCGACCACCATCAACTACATCGACCGGCAGGTGCTGGGCATCCTGGCGCCCGTGCTGTCGGACGAGCTGGGGTGGAGCGAGGTGGAGTACGGCGCCATCGTCTCGTGGTTCACCTTCGCGTACGGCCTGGGCTTCCTGGTCGTCGGCCGATTGCTGGACCGCGTGGGCGTGCGGCGCGGGTTCGCCACGGCCATCGTGGCGTGGAGCGTGGCCGCCATGGCGCACGCGCTGGCGCGGGGCGCGGCGGGGTTCTCCATTGCCCGCGCGGCGCTGGGGCTGGGCGAGAGCGGCAACTTCCCCGGCGCCATCAAGGCCACGGCGGAGTGGTTTCCGCGAAAGGAGCGCGCCCTGGCCACGGGCATCTTCAACGCGGGGAGCAACGTAGGCGCCATCGCGGCGCCGCTGCTGGTGCCGTGGATCACCCTGCGCTGGGGGTGGCAGATGGCGTTCATCGTCACCGGCGCGCTGGGCTTCGTGTGGCTGGCGTTCTGGCTGGTGCTCTACCGTGAGCCGGAGGAGCATCCGCGCGTGTCGCCGGCGGAGCTGGCGCACATCCGCAGCGACCCGGCGGAGAGCACCACGTCCATCCCGTGGCTGCGGCTGCTGCGCCACCGGCAGACGTGGGCGTTCTTCCTGGGCAAGCTGATGACGGACCCGGTGTGGTGGTTCTACCTGTTCTGGCTGCCCAAGTACCTGGACAGCCGCTGGGACGTGCACCTGGCCGGGCTGGCCGCGCCGCTGGTCGTCATCTACCTCGTGGCGGACGTGGGATCGGTGGGCGGCGGATGGGTCTCGAGCGCCCTCATCAAGCGCGGGTGGAGCGTGAACGCGGGGCGAAAGACGGCCATGCTGATCGCGGCGCTGCTCATCGTGCCCACGATGTTCGCGCCGATGGCGGGGAGCATGTGGGCGGCGGTGGCCATCGTGAGCGTGGCGGCGGCGGCGCACCAGTGGTGGAGCGCCAACCTGTTCACCCTGGCGAGCGACACCTTTCCGCGGCGCGCGGTGGCGTCGGTGGTGGGGATCGGCGGGTTCGCGGGGGCCATGGGCGGGTTCGCGTTCCAGCGCGCCACGGGGTACGTGCTGCAGGCCACCAACAGCAACTACTCCATCATCTTCACGGTGTGCGGGCTGGCGTACGTGGCCGCGCTGGCGGTGATCCACCTGCTGGTGCCCCGGCTGGAGCCGGCGGACGTGGACGCGTAGGCCCCCAGGGGCCCTCACCCGCTCGCCCAGGCTCGCACCCTCTCCCGCAAACTGCGCGGGAGAGGGTGTAAACTTCCAACGGGCTTACTGCACGGGGGCGGAGACCCGCGTAGGAGAAGTGGCCGTCCGGAGATCGTCAGAGATCGTGCGGGGCGGAGGCCCGTCGCTGCGCGACGGGGGGCCCTCTCCCCCGCCGCCTGCGCCGCTCGTTCCTCGCGGCTCGGTGGCGACCCCTCCCCCAACTTCGGGGGAGGGGTTGGCGAG
>NZ_DASURI010000303.1:0-22208 GCF_036280135.1 Longimicrobium sp. | reverse complement strand
TCAGCGGGCTGTACGCGGCCGGGCAGGGCGTGCTTCGGCAGGTAAAGCCGCTCAGCCAGTACAACAATCCCTGAACCAACCGGGCGCGCGGCATCGGCCGGCGCGGCCCTGATCGAGAGAGGACGACGTGGCGGAGATCATCATCAGCGAAACGGCCGTGATGCAGGCCGCGCCGGAGATCGTGTACGGCATCTTCGCGGATTACCACGAGGCGCACCCCGGCGTGCTGCCGCGCCCGCACTTCGGGACGCTCGTGGTAGAGCGCGGCGGCACGGGCGAAGGCACGCGCTTTACCATCGACATCCGGCAGGGGATGGGTCGCAGGACGTACCGGATGGACGTCACCGAGCCCCGGCCCGGGCGCCTGCTGGTGGAGACGGACCTGGATTCCGACCTGACGACGACGTTCGCCGTGGAGCCGGACGGCGGCGGATCTCGCGTGACCATCACCACGCGCTTCACGCAGGGCAGGCTGGGCGGATGGCTGATGAAGACGTTCGGCCCGCGGCTGGCCGCGCCCATCTACCGGGAGGAGCTGCGCAACGTGGAGCGCCTGGCCCGCCAGCGCGCCGCCGCCGTCGTGCCGGCCTGACCTCCGAATCAGCGGCTTGATCGCGCGTATTCGGAGACGCACCGCCGAGGCGGTGCCGAGGACGCTCGCGAGTCACCGCAATGCGTCATCCTGAGGAGCGCCCGCGCAGAACTCGAACGGGCACAGGGCCATGGGCGCGACCGAAGGATCTTGTGTGCGAGACTCGGAGCCGATTCCGTGCACAAGAGTCGCCCCCGAGCCTCGCGGGCAAGATCCTTCGTCGCCGCCATGGCTCCTGCACGGGCCAGGTTTTCGCGGCGGCTCCTCAGGATGACGCGTTGGCGGCGTGAGGATTGCCAAAGCTCACGGAATGACGCTCGTGCGGTGAGCCGGAGAAGGCCTCGGACGACGGCGGATGCGGATCAGCCCGCGTCCGCCGTCCAGCGGTGGGCGTACCGCTCGGTGAGTGCGTCCTCGTCCGCCTCGGCGTACAGCTCCAGGCGATGCGGAAGGTCCAGCGCCGTCAGCGCGGCGGACAGGGCGCGCACCAAGTGGCGCATGGCCTCCGGATCACCCGCGGCATCGTGCACGAGGTAGTGGGCGGGGTCCGTGCGCTCCATCGCGAGCTCCGCGTCATCGCGGCCGTGGACGCGCACGTACTCGCCGCCGGCGAAGTGGGACGATTTGCGGCGCTGCGCGTCCAGCCCGCGGCCGCGCAGCACCTCCGCCAGCGCGGACGGCCGGAGGTCCGTCAGCACTTGGCCGAACAACTGGGCCTCGCGCGCGGCGTCGTCGATCATCGGGGGCGGGACGGGTGGAATCGGCGGAGGGAGCGAATCCGCCGAAGCTACGCCGCGCCCGGCCCGCCTGCCAGCATCCATCCGCCTCCCCCGTGCCCATCCTGCCCCTGCTGCTGACCGTCGCCATCGCCGTCTGCGCCGCGCTCACCCTCCGGGCGGAGCAGCGCGGCATCCGACGCCTCGTCTACGTCTTCAAGCCGCTCACGACGGTGCTTACGGGCGTCCTCGCGCTGTCCGCGGCGGACGCGGTGTCCGGACGGTACCAGGCGCTGATCTGCGCGGGGCTTCTGTTCTCGCTGGCCGGCGACGTGTTCCTGATGCTGCCGCGCGACCGGTTCGTGGCGGGGCTCGCCAGCTTCCTCGTCGCGCACGGGTTCTACATCGCCGCGTTCACACCGCGGCCGATGACGCTCCATGCGCCGGGCGCGCTGCTGGTGCTCGTCCTGGTCGGGATCGGGCTGCTGCGCGCGCTGTGGGACGGACTGGGAACGCTGCGCGGGCCCGTCATCGTCTACGCGGCGGCGCTGCTGGTGATGGCGTGGCAGGCGGCGGAGCGGTGGGCGGGGCTGGGCACCACGCCGGCGCTGCTGGCCGCGGTTGGCGCGGGGCTGTTCGTGGTCTCGGATTCCGTGCTGGCGTGGCAGCGCTTCGTCGCGCGATACCGCTGGGGGCAGCCCGTGGTCCTGTCCACGTACTTCGCCGCGCAGTGGCTGATCGCGCTGTCCGTTGCGTCGCGCCCGTTCGGCTGAGGCCTGCCCGTGCGCCGCGTCCCAGCCGTGGGGTTCGTGGACCGGAGAGGGCCGGGCGCGGCGCGGCCAGATTCTTCCGTCGGCGCCACCCGTCGCGGGAAAGATCACGACGGCGCCTCCTTCAGAATGACAGCAGGAGAGGGATCACGTTGTCGCCGTTTCTGTTACACTCCCCCCGTGCTGTCATTCTGAGCGAGGCCGGCGCCGTACGAAACCGTCCCATGCGCGATGCATCCGGCGCCGGCCGACCGAAGAATCTGGCCGCCGGAGTGCGCGATCTCGCCCGTGCGTTGAGTTGCTCTCGGAACTGGCGCGCAACGACGACACCGATCCGCATCCACCCGCTACTGGTTGTCGCCGGACTGGATCTCTACGTCCGGTGCTTCGACCTTGGGGACGTCGATCTCCACGTCGGCGTCGTTGCCGCGGTTGAGCACCAGCCACACCACCAGCCCCAGCACCACGAGCACCAGCAGCACCAGGATCAGGTTGGTGCCGTGCGCGCCCCGGCCGGGCGGATCCGCGTTCGCGTGTGCCATCGTAGTCCCCTCGCCGCGGTGGATGCGCGAGCCCCGCGCGGGCCCGCCGCCGGGCCCCGATGCGCGCCGCGTGCCACCGTCGCCCTTGTGGCGCGCGCCCGCCGGGCGAATGTTTCCGCGCCGCCGGATTCCCGGCCTCACGTTCCTTGATCGAAGACGCTGCATGCGCACCGCTCCCGCCCGCTGGCTGATGGCCCTGGCGCTCGCCCTGCTGCTTCCGCGCGGGGCCGACGCGCAGCAGGACGGCGCCCACACGCTGCTGCCGGGCGACACCGTGCGCGTGTTCGCGCCCAGCGTTCACCCCACGGTGCTGCAGGGCGAGCTGCTGCTGTACCGGGCCGACAGCCTGGGCATTCGCGACGCGTCCACGGGCACGGCGTACCAGTTTCCGCTGTCCGCGGTGCGGGGGCTGGAGAAGAACGAGGGGCTGGACCGGCGCCGCTCCGTGCGCCGCTGGGCGACGGCGGGGCTGTTCCTGGGCGGCGCGCTGGGCCTGGTGTCGGGCCCGCTGATCGCGACGGCGGACCCGGAGGGCGGGATGGCCGGGCCCATCGTGCTGGCGGGACTGGGCGGTGGGGTGCTGGGGCTGGGCCTGGGCGCGGCCGGCGGCTCGCTCTTCGCCCGCGACCACTGGCAGCGCTTTCGCACGCCCGTCGTCGGCCCGGCGGCACCCGCCGCGGAGGTCGGCGTCCGCGTCCCGGCGCCGTAGCCATCGAGCGCTTCCCGCCCGCGTGTCCGTACTACCAGATCCAGAAAGCAGTTGTCTTCCTGAGGGGCCTTCACGAGCTCGACCGCGCCGGATCCATGCGGCCCCGAAGGATCTTCTCGCCCTGGCAAGGATCCAGTCCGGTGGCGAAGTCCCTGCCCCCGCGAAGAAGATCCTTCGGTCGCGCCCGCGGTCTTGTGAACGGGCCAGTTCTGCGCGGGCGCTCTCTCAGGAAATCAATGCCGATGGGCAGTCCTTATGCGCATTCGGTATGGAAGAGGCCGGCCCCGGTGCAGGGGACCGGCCTCGTGCGTTGGACGCAAGATCCTTCGTCGCCGCCATGGACCGGGCCGAGGCTGAGATCGCGCGGCGGCTCCTCAGGATGACGCTTCTTTCGCGGAGGGACGGGACCGAGGATGGTGGCGAGCCCGCCCGGACGCCCCCTCCGCTCGCCTAGGCTCGCACCTCCCCCCACAACCCCTGGGGGAGGTTGGGAATGGGACAGCCCGAGAAGGAACGACGTACCTTCGTACCCTTCACCGCCCGGGATCTGTCCGCACGATCATCACACCGCCGAGCGTCAACGCCGCGCCCACGAGCGCCAGCGTGGACGGCGCCTCCTTGAGCATGACGGCGCTCGCCGCCAGCGCCACCACGGGCGTGAGGTTGCTGAAGATGGCCGTGCGCGTGTTGCCGATGCGCTCCACGCCGCGATACCAGATCAGGTACGCCAGCGTGATGGCGAACGTGGCCGAGAACAGCAGCCCGCCCCACGCCTTTGCATCCAGCACCCCCCAGTCCTGCCCGATGAGCCCCGGGATGCCCAGCACGATGAGCCCCACGGCGCCGATCCACAGCGTCCACGCCGTCGTGCGCAGGGAGCCGTAGCGCCGCACGATGGGCCGCGCACCCACCGTGTAGCCCGCCCACGCGATGCACGCCGTCACCAGGATGGCGTCGCCGATGAGCGCCTCGCGGCCCTCCAGCCGGATGGCCGCGCCGCTCACCAGCGCGATCCCGGCGATGGAGAGCGACGCGCCGCCCCACGTGCGCGGGCCCGGGCGCTCGTGGCCCGTGAGCATCGATAGGAACGCCGTCATGATGGGCGTGAGCGCCAGGATGACGGCGGCGTGCCCCGCGCGGCTGCGGTCCAGCCCCAGGATGAAGCACAGCTGGTAGATCACGTTGCCCAGCAGCCCCAGCACCACGATGCGGGGCACGTCCGCGCGGTCCGGCAGCCCCAGCTCGCCGCGGGAGCGCAGGACGAGAAACACCAGCACCGACGCCAGCCCAAAGCGCAGGGCGTTGAACGCCAGGGGGTGAAACGTGTCCAGCGCGTGCTTGACCACGGCGAAGTTCACGCCCCAGACCACCACCATCATCGACAGCGCCGTCTCCGTCCAGCCCCAGCCGGGCACGGGCGCCGTGGCCTCGGCGCCCAGCTCCGTCGCGGCGGTGGCCCCGCCCGCGTCCTCCATCGACATCTGCCTGTATCCCTCCGCGCGGACGAAAACCGGGGGAGACGTGCATCTCCCCCGGTGCGCCCCGCGTTCGTGCGTGTGACCCGTTCCGCGCCGTCAGCCCCGGGCAAACGGGGACTGGGCGTACCGCGCCAGAAGATCGGCCGGATCGTCGTAGACCGCAACCGCGTCGCGCAGGTCGTCGTCGCCCCAGCCGCCACAGCGCAGGGCCACGCACCGCACGCCGGCCCGCCCCGACGCCGTCACGTCGTACGGCGTGTCGCCCATCATCACGGCCTCGTCCGGCTTTGCATCCGCCGACTTCAACGCGGCCTGGACGATGTCGG
The DNA here is from genome assembly GCF_036280135.1 of Longimicrobium sp. GTDB lineage: Bacteria > Gemmatimonadota > Gemmatimonadetes > Longimicrobiales > Longimicrobiaceae > Longimicrobium. Next base: position 17,075 of record NZ_DASURI010000303.1, on the reverse strand, counting down.
GATCGGGCTTGGACTCTTCCGCGTCGCTGGACGACGTTTTTTCCTCGATCAGGTCCTGGATGCCGGCCTGCTTGAGGAGCGCGTCCATGTCCTCCTTGCTGGCGGACGTGGCGACGACGAGCGTGTACCCGTCGTCCCGAAAGCGCTGCAGGAGCTCGCGCGCGCCGGGAAATGCGTTGAGGGTCGAAAGATACTGCTCGCGGAAGATTTCCCCGCGGCGCTCCTTGATCTTTTGCCCCTCGTCCGTGTCTTCCTCCAGCCCCGTGAGCTCCGGCAGCACCTTGTCGCCGCCCATGCCGATGAGCCGTCGGACGCGATCGAACTCGATGTCGCGGCCAAACTCGCGGCCCACGTCCACCCATGCCCGCGCGTGCGCGTCGTTGCTGTCGATGAGCGTTCCGTCGATGTCGAGGAGCACGGCTTTGGGCTGATTCGTCATTCGGGTCTTTCGGAGAGCGTCGGGTCAGATCAGTGGGGTCGAAAGTACCAAGTGCCGAGTACCAAGTGCCAAGTGGTTGATGATCAGTTACTTGGCACTTGGTACTTGGTACTTGGCACTTCTGACTATTCCTGCGACAGCTTCTTCAGCGGATAGATGGCCGGCCCCGTGAGCACCTCGCCCGTGGGGGCGAAACGCGAGCCATGGCAGGGACAGTCCCAGCTGCGCTCCTCGCTGTTCCAGCGGATCACGCACTGCAGGTGCGTGCACAGCGCCGACATCTCGTGCGCCACGCCCCCCTCGTCGCGGTAGACGGCCACCTTCTGCAGCCCGCGCTGGATGACGGCGCCCGTCCCCGGCGCCACCTCGTCCGCGCTGTCCGCGTCGTGAAAGGTGGGCGAGAGCTTGGCGAACTGCTTGGCGACGTCCAGGTTCTCTTCCAGGAACTCCTTGATGGAATCCTTGGAGAACGTCTTGCGCGACGGGTCGTACAGCGCGGCCCAGGGGTTGGGCCGGCTGAGCACGAGGTCGCTGATGAGCATCCCCGCGATGGTGCCGTGCGTCATCCCGTGGCCGCTGTCGCCCGTGGCCACGTACACGTTCTCGCGCCCCGCCGGGTCCCGGCCGATGAAGGCCAGGTAGTCCGCCGGCTCCATCACCATCCCCGACCAGCGCAGCTCGGCGGACTGCAGGCCGAAGCGGGGCCGCGCCCAGTCCAGCAGGGCCGCGTAGTGCGCCTCGTGGTCGTCGTCGTGCGCCTGCTTTACGTCCTCACCGCCCACGATCACCCACACCCGCGACGGGTCGCCCTCCACGGGCTGCGTGCGGATGTAGTGATACGGCTCCTGCGTGTCCCAAAAGAGCGCCGGCTGCACGGTGTCCGCCGGTACCTTGCCCGCGACGACGTACGTACGATACGGCGCCTGCTTCGTATGAAGCGCGAACCGGTCGTGGGACGGCGGATTGGTGCAGACGACGACGGCCCCGGCGGTCACGCTGAATCCCTCCCCCTTCGCCGTAGCGCGCTCGCCGCCCTCGAACTCCGTCACCAGGTTGCCCGTGTGGATGCGGCCGCCCAGGCGCTGGATGGCGTCCGCCAGGCCCGACAGGTACTTGAGCGCGTGGAACTGGCCCTGGTGCCCAAAGCGCAGGGCCGGGCCGCTGTCGAACGGCACGCCGGGGATGCGCTCCATCAGCTCCGCCGAGGCGCCGGCGCGACGGGCGGCGTCGCGCTCCTTTTCCAAAAAGTCGCGCGTTTGCCCGGGCGCCAGGAACCAGTATCCGTCCACCCGCCGGTAGTCACAGTCGATCCCCTCGGCAGCGGCGATGGCGCCCACCTGGTCGATGGCGGCCTGGTGGCTCTCGAAGGCCAGCCGCGCGCCCTTGGCCCCGTGCACCTTCTCGAGCACGTGGTAGTAGTCGTCCAGGGCGCTGCTCAGGTGGGCGGTGGTCTGCCCCGTCTCGCCGCCGCCCACGCTGGTCTTGTCCAGCACGATCACGCGGCGCCCCGCCTTCGCGAGGAGGTAGGCCGTCGTCATCCCCGCGATGCCGGCGCCCACGACGCAGACGTCGGCCTCCGCGTCGCCGGCCAGCGGCGGAAAGGTACGCTGCGGCACCGTGGCCTCCCACACCGACACCGACCGCTCCGACGACGCCGTCTGCCCCGGCGAACCTGGCGATTGCTGCATCCCGGCCTCCCTGTCCCGTGTACGCGCACGACGAATGGCCGCCGCGGCGAGCGGCGGACGAGCTTGGTTCGCAATGTTCGTACAAGGGCGGAAGTACCAAGTGACAAGTGCCAAGTACCAAGTGAAAAACGCCAAGTGCCAAGTAACGAGCGATCCGTTACTTGGCACTTGGCACTTGGCACTTCTTCTCCTCCTCACCCCGCCCGGCGCACCAGGTTCAGCGCGTAGTCCGCCCACCAGCCGCCGGCCTCGGGGCCGCCGTTGCAGGTGCCGTCGCTCTCGCCGGGGTGCTTGATCCACAGGAACGCATCCACCAGCGCGTGGCCCGTGCGGGTCGTGGGCGCGGCGCCCAGCGCCTGGTCCTGCGCGTTGCACCAGTCGTGGCCCGTGGCCGTGCCCGCGCCGTTGCGGCTGGTGTCGATCACGAAGTGCTTGCCGCCCAGCCGCCGCGACAGCTGCTCGCCCGCGGCGATGGCGCGGGGCGTCGCGATGAAGTTGCTCACGTTGAGCGAGAACCCGTCCGCCCGGTCGATGCCGGAGGCCCGCAGGCGGGCCGCCATCTCCTCGGGGTGGCCGTAGGTGGGGCTGCCGCCGTCCACGTACACGGTGGCGCCGGCGCCCTTGAGCGCGTCCACGGCCTCGCCCAGCAGGCGAAAGCGCTCCTGGCGGGCGGCGGGGCTCAGGCAGTCCGTCACCATGGTAGCGTCGGGCTCCAGGATCACCACGGCGCCGCGGTTGCGGATGCCGGCCGCGAACGCGCGGATCCAGCGGCGGTAGTTGTCCGCCCCGCGGGCGCCGCCGGCGGAGTACAGGCCGCAGTCGCGCTGGGGGATGTTGTACGCCACCAGCACGGGCACGGCGCCCTGCGCGCTGGCGGCGCCCACCAGCGCGTCCACGTCGGCGCGCACGTCGCGGTTCCACTCGCCGAACCACACCGCCTGCGGCTGGCTGGCGATGCGCTCGATGAGCGCGGCGTCCCGCGGGCGCGAGCGGCGCCACGCGTCGGCCTGACGCGCGGCGTGCGTCCGCGGCTGCACGTAGAAGCGCGCGCGGGCGATCGGGTTCACCGGATCGGGATCGGCGGCGACGGCGTTCGTGGGGAAAGCGGCCAGGGTGCCGGCGGCCAGGAACAGCGCGAACACAATGCGACGACGGATGGCACCCGGACGGGCGCCCGTGCGGCTCTGCGGCATATCGAATCACCTCTTCGGTAGCCCGGCTGGCTTTGCGGCGCCTGATGGCGCCACAGAAGCCCCGTGGCTTTGCGTCCCCGCATTTCGGCGGGTTTGCCGTTGTCGGAAGGTGCCCGGCGTTTGGCCGGGGCGCCGCCTGGGAGGCAACGATTACAACAAGTGCTTGATATTTAACGATTTATGCAGATGTGGTCAAGTGTTTCGCATCTGGTCCAGTAGCAGCAGAAGAGGCCCTCACCCGCTCGCTGTCGCTCGCACCCTCTCCCGCAAACTGCGCGGGAGAGGGTGTAGACTTCGACGAGCATCCTGCATCCGGAGGGGGACCGTGCCAGGGACGGACACCCGCCGCTGCGCGGCGGGGGCCCTCTCCCCCGACCTCCCTTTTGCTCGTTCCTCGCAACGGTGGTCGACCCCTCCCCCAACTTCGGGGGAGGGGTTGGTCTCAGGGACAGTTCAGCGCGCGGAGCTCAGCCCGTGCTGGGACTGGGTTCTCCTCTCTCCGCGAGGAACGAGCGGGGAGAGGCCGGGAGAGGGGCGGGCTGCTTTCGGCTCGAACCATCCGAATGCCGGAGATGAAGTTCTCCCTTCTCCCATGCCGTTTATGGGGGAAGGGTCGGGGATGGGGGGCGCTCCGCTGCCGGCGCGATCCATCCCTCCCGCTCAATCCCTCCGCCCCTAACGCACCAGGTGGAACCGCTCCTGGCGGGCGAGCACCCAGCGGCGGGTGCCGTCGGTATCCAGCCAGGCGTCCTCCTCCAGCGCCATCCGCACGGGCTGGCCGTCCCACTCCGGCACGGGCGTGGTGGCCTGCAGCTCGATGCTGAACCAGGTGCTGGGCCGCAGGGGCACCTCCCCGCGCCCCACGACACCCTCCTGCCGGTCCCACAAGCCGATGGTGGGCCCCGCGCCGTGCCCATGGTCGCCGATGGGGTGCGTGTACACCGTGCCGTCGATCCCCTCCGCCCGCATCCGCGCCAGCGTGGCCGCCAGCACCGCGTTGCCCGTGCGGCCGGGCCCCATCTCCTCCAGCAGCAGGTCCTGCAGGCGGTTGCCGCGGCGCAGGGCCGCGTACAGCCCCGCGGGCGCGTCCGTCTCGCCGGGGCACAGCACGTAGCCCATGTGCTGCGTGTCCGTGTTCAGCCCCAGCGCCGTCAGCCCGAAGTCCGTGTGGAGCACGTCGCCGCGCTGGATGACGGGGTTGGCGCTGTCGCCCATCTCCACGCCCCGGCGCTGCACGGTCACGGACGGGTGGAACCACGTACCCAGGCCCAGGTCCGCCAGCCGCTGCCGCATCCACCAGACGACGTCCTCCGTGCGTGTCTCGCCCGGCGTGATCACCCGCTCGCTGAACGCCGTGCGGATGACCTCGTGGGCCACCTGCTGCATCCGCACGTACGTGGGCATCATCTCCGGCAGCCGCTCCTCGATGAACTGCAGGGGCAGCAGCTCGCGGCGGACGATGCGCGCGCGGTACGCCGCCGGCAGCGCGGCCTGCATCTGCTCCCACTCGCCCACCGTGAGCCCGTCGGAAAAGGCGTGCGTGTGCGAGACGTTGACGGCGATGGTCCGCGGATCACACGCCCGGACGACGGGCTCCAGCAGCCGCCACTGCTCCGGGCCGAACGGCTCCGCCGGCCGCACGCTGGGCCCCGCCGTGCCCACGGCCGCGTCCGGGTCGCGCACCACGCGGTACAGCCCGCCCTGCGGCGACCCGCCGATGGCCACGCGCTCCACGCCCGCCTCGGGCCCGCGGTCGCAAAAGACGTAGATGGTGCGCCGGCGCGCGGCCATGGTGGTGGGCGAGACGAGCGACCAGAAGACGGGGTCCTCGTTGTACTCGCGCACGGGGATGATCCACATCTGCACGCCCTGCTCGCGCATCAGCCGGGGCAGCACGCGCTCCAGGCGCAGCCGCAGCCACTCCTGCTGGACCTGCGCCTGCTCGCGCAGCGTGCCCAGCGGCCGCTCCTGCGCGTCCGCCGGCGCCGGGGCGAGCGCCAGGGCCAAGCCCAGCGCGGGAAGGAGCAGGCGGATGGGTCGCATCGTCATCGGGTGGATGAAAGAGGGGGGAGGCTGGCATCGCGGAGACGGCGCCGCAGTCTAGGCGGGGCATCGTCCCCGCGGCAAGGCGCCGATCGGATGACGCGCGGGGGAGGAGGAGAACTGCGGCTGGACATTCGGAGGGACCGCGCCGAAAGCAGCCCGCCCCTCTCCCGGCCTCTCCCCGCTCGTTCCTCGCGGAGAGGGGAGACCAGAATGGGGCCGCCGGGATTGTGCACGCTGGCGAAGGGTGTCTCGCCCGCGGAGGGCCCCCTCCCCCCAGCCCCCTGCCCCCGCTTCGCGGGGGAGGGGGAGAACTGCGGGTCCCGCTTGTCTGCCTCCGCGCGTGATCTCGCCCTCTCGCCAACCCCTCCCCCGAAGTTGGGGGAGGGGTCGACCGCCGTTGCAAGGAACGAGCAAAAGGCTGGTCGGGGGAGAGGGCTCCCCGCCGCGCAGCGGCGGGACCTCGCCTCGTCCGGACCCCTGCCACTCCGCGCATCACCCCGTTGGAAGTGTACACCCTCTCCCGCGCAGTTTGCGGGAGAGGGACGCGAGGAACGAGCGGGGTGAGGGCTCCCGCGCGGACTCGCCCCTTTCCGCGAAGGGTTCGGAGGACCCCTCGATCATGAGAATCGCGTCCGTCCATCTTTGTTCACTTCCCTTCCTGTCCACTCCATAACATCTTTAGGCGGCCGTCCGCGCACCCGAACGGATGGCGAAGATGTTGCAATGGTACGTGGACGGCCCGCACGGGCCCGCGAGACCCCGAATCCGAGCTGCCGATGCCCGCTCCCGTCCTGACTCGCCCCGCGCGCACCCTGCCGGCCGGCGCGCGGCTCATCGCCCTGGCCCCGGACGCCGCCCACGCCGTCCGCGTGCTGGCCCTGGCCGGCGAGGGCGCTTCGCTGGCGGCCCTGCTCCCCGCGGACGGCGAGGACCCGTCGCTGCGCATCGCGCGGCAGGCGGCCACCCTGGCGGAGCGCATCGTCTCGCACGTCCTGGGCATCGCGCACGGCCCCAGCGCCGGCGGCCTGCGCGGCGAGACGCTGGAGTTGGAGGCGGAGCTGGAGCAGCTGCGCCGCGCCCTGCCCCTGGCCGCCGCGCGGCAGATGCCCACCGTGGAGAACGCGTCGCTCGCCCTGGCCGGCGAGTGGATGACGGAGGCGGCCCTGGAGGCGCACGGGCACGCGCTCATGCTCATGACCCACCCCGAGTACGAGGTGGTGGCCGGCATCCGCGCCCTGCACCCCGCCGAGACGCTGGCCCGCGCCGCCGAGCGCGTGCTGCACGTGGCCGAGACGTGGGCCGCGCACGACGGGCTGCTGGAGCTGGAGATCGAGGCGTCCTACTGGTTCAGCGAGCGCTGGAGCGCCGAGGACGACGGCGACGAGCGGGGCGAGCGCTCCGTCCATCGCCGGATGGAGTGGGCGCTGGCGGAGCGCCCCACCCTGGCGCGGGGCGAGTCCGTGCTGGCGTCGCTGCTGCACTCCATGGAGGTGGCCGGCTGGTCCAAGCTGCGCCGGCAGGCCGCGCGGGCCCTGGTGCGCTCCGTGACGGGCGCGTTCCAGGTGCTGGAGCGCCGCGCCGACGGCGAGGTGGCCCGCGTGCGCAGCCTGACGGACAACCGCGAGCTGCACGTGCGCGACCCCTACGGCGAGGCCGTCCCCGGCCGCGTGCTGCTGGGCCGCGCCCTGCCCTCCGGCGGCGGCGAGCACGTGTTCGCCCTCTCCACGGAGCTCGTCTCGGCCGAGGACGCCAGCGACCTGCGCGCCATGGCGGCCGACGTGCGGGCGTTCGCCGCGCGGCTGCCCTTTGCCGTGGCCCTGGAGGCCACCATCGCCGACGGGCTGTACGGCGCGCGCCTGCCCCGCCCCGTGTCCCCCGCCGCGGACCCGGACGACGCCCTGCTGCGGCTGGAGGAGCTGCACGCGCGGATGACGGAGCGCGGCCTGGCCCAGCCCGTGGAGCACCCCGGCCCCGTACCCGGCGGCGCCACGGCCGAGCTGCTGGCCGTGCCGTCCGATGCCGTGCTGCGCGCCTGGGTGGGCGCGCTCTCCGGGGCAACCGGCAGCGTCCCCGCCGCCCCCCTGCGCCGCCCCGCCGAGCCCCGCTACGGCACCTGATCGCGCTTCGCCATCACGCGGACACGAGAAAGGGCGCCCTCCCCCACCGGGAAGGCGCCCTCGTCTTTTTACTTCCGCACTAACGCACTCACGTACTAACGCACTTCTTCCTCGCGGCGGCCGGAGCCCCGGTAGCGATCCATGCCCGTGCCCAGCACCCGGCGCGTGTAGCCGTTCTCGGGGTTGCGGCCGCGGGCCAGGTCGCGGTCCACGGCGCCCTCGCCGCGGTTGTAGGCCAGCAGGGCCAGCCGCACGTCGCCGTACTTGTCGATCAGCCGGCGCAGGTAGCGGAACCCCGCGGCCAAGTTGGCCTCCGGCTGCATGATGCGCTCCGGCGTGGTCATCCCCCGGTCCAGCCAGCGCGCCGTGTACGGCATGAGCTGCGTGTATCCCAGCGCGCCGGCGTGGCTCCGGGCGCGCGGGTTGAAGTTGCTCTCCGCGCGCACCAGCCGGAAGCCCAGCTCCGGGTCCAGCCCCTGGGCCAGGGCCGCGTCCTGAATGGTGTGCGCCAGCTGCGGCGAGATGCGAAAGCGCATGGCGAACACCACGGGCCCGCCGTCCAGCCGCCGCACGCGCCGCGCCTCGTCGCGCAACCGCTGCCAGAAGCCGCGCTGATCCGCATCGTCGGGGATGCGGGCCTCGCGCCGCGATGCCGCGGCCCGGTGCGGGGGCTCGGGCGTGGGGGCGGCCTGCTGCGCGTCCGCGGGCAGCGCACCCGCCATCAGCACCGCCAGTACCAGCAGCAGCGGCGTTCGCCGCGCGCCAACCCATTCGGATTGTGCAACATCGGCTGTCGTGCTCAAGTCGTCGCCTCCTTGTCTCTGGTCAGCCGGGTCCGGCACAAGGGGCCAATGATGGGCGCCGAGAGCGCACGAGGCAAGGCTGAACTGCCCCGAGTCCCTTCAGCAGTAGACTCGAACAACAAGCTACGAGGGGTGCTCGGCGCCTGGGGCTACTGCGATTTCTGCACTTGGAAGCGGCACCTTTCGGCCAATGGACATGCCTCGCAGACGGGAGCCCGAGACCGGCACACCAATGCACCCAGATCTAAAATGGCCCAGTTCACGTCGACCGGGGAATCCGCTGCGACAACGGCGCGAGAGAGAGACTGGAGGTAGGGATCATAGCGAATGTCGGCACGCAACCGTGGTCCGAAATAACGCTCGAGCACCCTGGACATGTTCACATCCAAGAGAGGCTCCCGTTCCCCGTGACCAAATAGCAGGATAGCGTTGGCGATGTACTGTCCTACGCCAGGCAGTTCCTCGATCTCTTCGCGGTTCCGCGGCAAGACCCCGCCACGACTTACCATCTTGGCGGCTAGGCGTTGCAACGTCTCGACCCGGCGTTGCCAAAGCCCAAGTGGTCGCAGGTGCTCTTCCAGTTCCGCGGTGCTTGCCGAGGAGATCGAATCCCAGCTGGGAAAACGGTCTATAAATCGGGGGAGCACGTTAGCTACGGCGGCAGCGGTAGTCCGCTGTAGCATTAGCTCAGCGATCACGACCAAGTAGAGGGATGCGTTTTCCGCCCGCCACGGGAAATCCCTGCGGTGCAGGCGGAACCACCCCAGGAGCGCGGCCCGGAATTCCTCCACTGCCTGCTCTGTTACCCCGGTATCCGAACGCCAATCGTTCTGCTCGGCCACTTCTGTCTGTCTAGCTAATTAAGCAAATCACGAGGTTCATTGGTCGTGTACCCCGCGACATCATTTCTGCTCCCGCAAACCGTTTCTTATCTTCTAGATAGCGCGAGCGTAGGCGAGCTCCCCCTGGACCGACTCGTCATGTTCGGCGTGGGTCGTCAAGATCATCAACGCGTGAACCAACCGGCCAAGACACTCCGCCAAGAATGGTGGAACGGCATTTCCTACCTGCGTATAACGCGGTGTCTCCAACTTCCGAGATGGTCCTCCCGTCGTGTATTTTCCCCGGAACTCAAACCAGTCGGGGAAAGACTGCAGCCGGGCGCACTCACGCACCGTGAGAATCCGGGGCTCTGAATAGTGCAAGAGGTCGTCGGGAAGCGTCGTCAAGGTATGCGATGGCTCCCGGCGGTCGAGGACTACGGTATGGTGCTTCTTCAATCCTAGTCGCTCGCGATCCTTCATCGACAGGACAACTCCCACCCTGCAAGTCTCCTGGATTTCCCTGAACCTGCGCGCCGTTTCGGCACGGTGATTGGCGAGGCGAAGGCTATTCACATCGTTTGCCGGTGTGTTCGCGTTCAGCAGCCGCTGGTAGCGCGTAATGGGACCCTTGTAGGCGATCTCTTCGAATCCCTTGGTGTCCCTGCTGGCCCTCTTGCCGGCATGATCCACTTCGAGGTCGGAGAGCGCCATTTCCGCGGATACTGGGCGCGAGGTCGAGAGTCCCCTCTCCTCCAAGAAGAGCTTCTGAACAGCGGGGAGCAAATGGTCGAACGGGTTGAATTCCGAATTGCCCTCGCGGAGTTCATCCATCAGCTGGCGTTGCACTCCGACGACGATGAAGCGGGGGCGGTGCTGTGCAACCCCAAACTCTGCTGCGCGAAGGACGCGAGGCCACACCTCGTACCCGATCCGACGCAGGCCGTCGAGGATCTTGTCGGAGTATGGCTTGGGTGGCCGGCCACGTTGCCGCTGCTGCTGCCGCACCTTCTTCCCATGCTCGACCTGTATTCCAGCCACGTTTTCGAGCAAGAGAAACTTCGGTCGAATGAGCGTTACCATCCGGATGTAGCGAACGAAGAGCTCGTTGCGCGCATCCAGCCGATCGCGGCGACCAGCGAACGAGAATCCCTGGCACGGAGGACCACCGACGACCAAGTCAACCGTTCCGCGGAGTGCGGTAAGCTGCTTGCGGTACGTCTCAATGACAGTCCCGATCTCGTGCGCCTGCCGCGGCAACCACTCGGGCCAGTAGAATCCCTGGCGGGGGCCGTTGACGAGGTTGTAGTGGAGCGTTTCGAATGCCATGGCGTTCTTCTCGATGGCAAACAGGCCCTGCCAACCGGCCTGTATGAGTCCGAGCGAAGCGCCGCCACAACCGGCGAATAGGTCGACGAACGTACCCACCGGTCTCGTACTATACTCCTCGTCGAACAACTTGAGGCTGGCCATCAGTGTAAGTTCTTGGAGTCAGGCGAGGCCTGGAGAATGCTCGATGCCGCCGTGATGATCTTGAATCGTTCCCGGATCAACGCATCTCCAGGGGCAGATGTCTCGTCACACGTCCATTCGGAGCGCGATGGGACCGCCCCGGATCGAGCGGCCCCTGCGCTTCGGGGTGAGAGCGGTTCTTGCCCGGACAACGGCTCCGGGCCGGTTTGCTCAGCGGTCTGGATAACTTACGATGTTGGATCCCCTGCCAACAATGAGTAAAACGGCATCCCGGCCACGATCTCTCCGGACACGTCGAAGGTCTTGAACAGGCACTCGTGGTTCCCGAGCTGACGAATACGGTCCACGAGTGGCTGCGTCGTGGTACTCGGCAATCCGAGCGCCGCGAGTTCCTGTGCCGTCACGTTGGGCACCTTGTGGATGAACCATGAGAGCAAGGGTTCCCGGTAGTCCGTCGCCCCCGCCTTGAAATGGCGCAAGTACTGGGAGGCGAGGATTACCCCGACACCGAATTCCCGGCCCTGAAGCAGGATCTTGCGAAGTACGTCGAACTCGTACCGCATGATGTTGTCCGCCTCGTCCACGAGCAAGTACGAGTCTATCGTGCGCAGCTGTGGTTCCGCTCCCCGGTAAGGGCGCTTGGGAATCCGGAGCATGTGCTCGTAGAACATGTTGAGCATGATCGCCACGAGCATGTTCTTGGTGCGGTCATCCTGTCCGAGAGCGTCCAGCGATAGGACGACTACCCCGTCCAAGAAGCCGTCGAACGGCACCGCTTTGCTGGGATCACGTACAAAGAGTTCCATGTCGATCATGTCACCGATGATCGAGAGCGGGGCGTCAGGCTTTCCCTGGACCTGCGCCCTGTACCGGTCATAGACGTCGTAAATCGTCGGCTGCCGGCCCATGCTCCCCGCACTTTGATACGCTTCCCGGACCGCCTGCTTGAGGTTCTCGCGCTGCACGGGTCCGACGTTGCTGTAGATCTTGTCGAGTACGTCGGCGAAGAACTTGAACCGCCCCAGCCACGGGGCTGCTCCTTCACTGGCCCCGGAGATATCGAACAGGTTGAGCGGGAGTTCGTGGGGAGTAACCACGCGTGCGTTCACCGCGTTCACGAAATCTGGCGCGCTATAATCTCGCTTGTAGTCGAAGATGAGGAAACGCGGACGAACCCCGTCGTTGTCAGCGGCGGAACGCGTCAACTGGTAGACGAGCGACTTCACCAACTGGGTCTTGCCTGTACCGAGATCGCCTACCACGCCCATGTTTAGCTGGTTTAGCGCGGTCAAGCTGGGCCGGAGCAGCAACGTCGGATTGGTGAAGCTGTCCAACGATTCCCCCACGTGCACACGGATCCCGTCGTGGTGCGTCTCGAGGGGAGTCCGGGTTGCGGGCTTACTGACTCCGTGATCCGTCTCAATCGTTACTGGGGCGGCTGGAACAGGGATGCTGAGCGGCGGCACGGGAGCAATCCCCGGGAGAATGTCCGGTGCCGATTCATGCGCACGGACTTCGACCGGGGCCGCCGAGTGCTCACTGAACACCTCGTCGCCTTGGACCGGCTGGTTTTCTACCGCGACGGCCGCCGTGTACTGCTCGGGCCGGAGATTCCAATCCCCGACAGCATTGCGAATCGCAGTATACAGCACTCCCGGGTTGCCACAGGCGATCTGCCCGGCGTCGGGTGCCGCAACCACGATGGTCTCCTTGAATCCATCGCCGTCTACGTCGCGTGGACCACTTGAAGCAGTGGCATCGAAGATGACCAAGCGCCCGATCGGATCAATCTCCACGCAGGCTTCATCCGCGAGGATCGCGGTGGTTACCCTGTAATGAAGACCTGACCATTCAGTTGGCCTGTTCAGCACAGCCGGGTGTTGGCTGTAGACGCGGAAACCGAAGTCCAGCATCGAGAGCAAGAGATGCTGGTATGTCAGGCGCCACATCACCAACCCGTTTGCCCCCCCTTTTTCTGAAAGGTTCCGGAAGAGGCGGCTCAAAGCGCGCGCTTGATCCAGTGCCTCACGACTCCCGGCAGGAGTCATCGTGTCCTCGCGGCGGTACTTCACCTCGACGGGGGTAACACGGCAACGGACCGCGGAGTCAGACACCGTGATGCTGGCCACGAGGAGGTCAGGGCGTTGGAACTCTCCGATACCCAGGGAACGCTGCAGGTCTCCCAGGTATCCTCGGAAAGGATCAACAGGGACAACCAATGAGACCTCCTGCCCCTCCGCGCCACCGGAATGCACGCGTAGAAGGCTTTTCTCCCCATGGGCAACAGCGCGGAAATCATCCTGCAACAAGCGTCCTGCCAGGAAAAGCCCGAGATCCCCTGTCGCACCGGAGTGCCCGGCGGAGAGCCCGCGTACCGTGGGGATTCCACGCCGGGCTACTTCCAACAGGATTCCCTGCAGGCGCTCCTCGTCCACGGACTCGCATCCCGGGAGCCGCGCGAGCAGGGCCTGTAGTGAATCCCGCTCAATCGGCTTTACGCGAGACAGCAGGTAATAGCCGTTTGTATCACCCGCCCGGTGCGAGTAAGACGGGAGTTCGTAATCCCAGAGGTAGGCCGAGTCGAGCCATCCGCCCACGAAACACGCTGGATCGACAGAGGACGAGGACACCGCGACGTACTCCGCCGAACGCTGGTCGAACATGGACTGGATCGATTGCACGCTGGGGGCGAAGGTGTACCCGCGGCGAGTTGTATCCAAGTTTTCTAGCCGCGCTACGCCGCGCATGACCGCGTCTGCCAGTCCATCGCCGGTTGGAGGACCCTCTACGCCCGTCCGAGACTCGCTCAGGAATGCACCGCCCCCGGCCTTGAGCTGCATCCGGACACGGTGCCGCATCAATGCCCCGAACCCCAGTGGCGAGCCGAGTTGCGTCTCCTCTGCCGCGGCGTTCGACGTTTCCAACTGCGCGATAATACCGAGATCGGGCTTGGCACCATCGGGAACTCGGGAATACCACCTGACCGCTCCCGCGGTATCCTCCGTTAGGTTCGCCACGGACGCATCCTCGGGGCGCACTTCGGGGCGACGCTCGTCGAAGACCTGCAACTGCCTCGTTCCGAAAAGCGTGAGAAGGGGGCTCGTATCTGTCCTGGTGAACCGGTCGCGGGCCCACGTCATTAGGCCATCGTTGCACGCGTCGCTGCGGCCGCCGTGGTTGGCGACCGCGACGTTCAGTACCGGCTTCGCGGTCATGAGCGTGGCGACATCGTCCAGGGACCTGCGCACCTGGGACACGCTGAACCCGCTGGACAACCCTCCCAGGCGGATGCCCAGTTCCTCGTCGAAGGGTGGTGTATCCGCGACGACGGCAAGGCGTTCAATCCGAGTACCGTTCCAGAGAACGGACCAATAGTCAGAACTGCACTCGGTCGCCAGCATCGTGACGTACCGTAGTCCCCCGGTGGGTGTGCGGAGCGGCAGCGCGAGCGTATCTGGTAAACTATCCGGATCCAAGATGCTGCTCGCTGGGCACGGATTGGAGGATTGCCAGGTCTCCCGGAGTGCCCGCTGCGCCAAGCAATGCCATCCAACCCGGAGCGGGTGCAACGGGGACACCAAGACGGCATCAGGCTCTTGGGCCAAAGTGCGGCCATCTACCTCTAGGCCACAGACCAACACCAAGTCGGCCCATGCTGCCACGGTGGGTTCCTCTTCCAACCAGCGCAGGTACGCCCGGACGTATGCCTCGACCTGGGACGAAAATTCTGCCTCCTGCATCCAAGTCCCTAGTTGGGCAACTTCGACCAGGCCTTGCTCGTCATCGCCACGTACACGCGCGGCGATGGCACTTCGCGCCTCGACGAACTCCGCCGGTGCGAGCATCTCTTCGCGCGTTGGGCGGGGGTCATGGAGGAACCGTCCCCGTGAGATGATCGTGTCCTCGGCAATGAGCCAATTCGGCGCATGCCATCGTTCGCGGCAATCCCGCGACAGGACAAGCGGGTAAAAAGACTGGGCAACAACGGATGGTGCGAGCATCCACGACTGGAGGTCAGCAGCCCGGGTCTGGTGATCCGCCTGGACATCAAGCACCCGCGGCTGCCGGTTCAGACGGATGAGGCGTTCGAACTCGCTCCGGCAACCTTCTACTGGTGCCTCGTCGCACGAGACCAACAAGCGAAGGTGCTCGGATGCTCCATCGGCGCGGGTGAACCTCAGGTCGTAATGGCAATCTGAAGTTGCTTCCAGTTCGAGACCGGAAGGCCCCCCGGACCCAGGAGGCGCCACGGACACCGTGCCCATCAGGGGATCGGCACCGTTTGTAGAGTTGTCTTCCCCGGATACGTGCTCCTGCAGCGTGATGCCCGGTGTAGTGTATAGGTCAAGCAGGTGCCTGCCTTCACCCGCTAGCACGATTTCGCATTCGAGCGTGTGCTTGCCCGTCCGCGGCTTGCGTGCCGGGAGCTTGACCTTCGTGGCCGTACGAGAGGTGACCACGATTCCAAGCTCCCATGACGCGAGCGACACGACGCGCAGCGACGCCTTTTTCATTCCGGGCGCCGTGGCCGTGTAGCGCACCGGCGCCTTGTGTTTCGGGACTGCCTCGTCCGCTAGATCCGCTCGCGAGGAGAACGGGATCGGCCATTCACGCCGGTTAGCCTGGCTTCCCGCCTCACGCACGATGTTGGCGTCGACGAGGGCGTCGCTCGGCGTAGTAATGGACAATGCCAGCTCGTGGTCAACGACGTACGGCAATCCACGTCCAGCAGGGATGAGCGCATTCTCACAATGTATTTTCAGCTCACCGGGCTGCTCGCTTACCTCCTGCTCCAAGAGTTCCGCGAGACGCTCGGTCGTCAGGGTCTCCCACCAGCGCGGGGGAGCATCGACCGTGTCGCGCCGAGAGGGAGCGTAGTAGAAGGACGCGGCACGGAGGAGAGCGAGGGGCACCTCGCACCCGCGTTGCAGGTGGTCCAGGCACTCATCGATCGCGACTTGTTCCGTGTCACTCGCAACCCGCTTCAGCCGCGCCGCACATGAAGCATACCCCTCCTCGACAACGGCCATCATGAGGGCGCCTAGTACCCGGCCCTGCTCCTTTGCATCGATACGGCCGCTTGAAACGGGGGGGAATCCACACGCGAGGCTCCACCAGTTTCCAGGCGCTGCCACAGGGCCCGTGGTCGACAACACGCGAGCCAAGGCTGCCCAGCAGTGATGGCGCTGTGCATCGTGGCGATCTCCTTCGTCGGCCGCGACGACTGCCTGCTGCAACAGCAGTCGGGCATTGGATCGCTCGACATCGTCATGCCAATTGTGGCGATCCAACGCGCTATCCACCAACGATTGGACGAACTCGTCAGACCACCATTCCTCGACAGATGCGCTTCCGCTGTTGTTGTCCGACGAGAGTCCAAACTCATCAGTGGCTTGCGCGATCGAGAGAATGCTGTGTCGCGCCGGGGAAACGAGGGCGAGAAAACGGGGGCACGAGGGGGTGTTGCGCAACGAAAGCAAGTGAGATGGATCACAAAGTCCCGAGTCACCGACTGCCGGGTTTTCGGTAACTCCCTCTGTACGTTCGACAGGCAGCACGACGGGAACGGACACCGACGTCCCGTCTCCCAGAGTGAGTGTCACCCCTCCGTCTAGGCTGAGCCGATCGAGGACTGCACCCAATATGCCCAAGTGTGGCCCATGAAAGACGGTGCGGAGGGTGCTATCCACGCCGGGGAGTGTGCGAGCCACCCCTTTCATCCGGGTTTCGATATGCTTGACGATATCTGAAACGAGCTGGTTCACTGCGGCTGTCCCGCGCTAGAGGTTTCCGTGAGCTCAAATGGTGGCACCAACAGCATTCCGCTCTCCGCGTCCGGGCTGTCTAGCACCAATCCGAGCATCCGCAGCTTCTTTCCGAGATCGCTCTTTGCAATGTCGTCAATGTCCACGTCGACCCCGTACCAAGCCAGGTGTTCGCACAGACGATGCACCGAGCGCGGTCCTGCCGCCTCTGCCAAACAGCAGTGCACAAACGCGAGCACAGCCGCAGGGCCAAGTGAGACGATCCAGGGTGCGGCCGCGTATTCTGCCCGCTTCTTCAATTGGTAGCCCTGGTCATACCCGCGCAGGTTTTGATCGGCAGTTTGACGTTGGCCGAGGGTATGTCGGGCGAACTCGACGATATTGGAGCCGATCCCACGCTTACATGCCAGCGTGCGGGCATGGCTGTCCCGCAGTTCCGCGACTTGTGAGAGGACGCCTGCCGCCTGCAGTTCCTCGCGCCGGCTCGCCACCGCATTGAGAAACGCGATGATATCCTCCGTCGAGGAGAGGTTTTCTACTTCAACTTCCGCTTCATGGAGATGCCATAGGAGGATGTTTATCCCAAGTCGCGCAACTAGATAGCGCGACGCGAAGTCGCGCACGATCGGCACCGCTTGGGCTCCGTGCATTAGATACGGACGCGTGTTCGCAATCACCTCTCGCCGGATACGTCCTTGGCCCGGCACGTCCGTTCCGCCCAACACTTCGC
>NZ_DASURI010000302.1:0-15486 GCF_036280135.1 Longimicrobium sp. | reverse complement strand
TGATGTCCGGCATCTACGCGTGGGGCCACGCGCGGCTGCTGTGGAACGGAGAAAAGATCGAGGAAGGCCGCATGGCGTGGCGCCGCTACGGCGACCCGCGCGAGGCCGAGCGCAACCGCGCCGAGCTGCGCGGCTGGATCTACGACTGCACGGGCCAGGACGCCAACGCCCTGGCCCGCTACGGCGTGCGCGACGGCGAGGTGCAGCGCATCTACCCCCTGGGCGAGGCCGGCGCCAACCTCGTGGGCGGCGGCACGGGCGCGGACGACCGCGACTACACGGTCGAACGGCTCTTCGCCAAACAGCTGCGCGCCCCGTCGCGCTTTGCCGAGCAGGCGGAGCTGCACCCGGTGGGCACGGACCTGCGCCTGACGCTGTGCGCCGAGCCCACCCGCGAGGCGTGGCGGCTGCTTTCGGCCACGGGGCGCGAGGGCGCCGTCATCATCCAGGACGTGCAGACGGGCGCCATCGTGGCCTATGCCGCCACGGGCCGCGCGGAAGATCCGCCGTTCGGCATCAAGCGGTACGCGCCCCCGGGCTCCGTCTTCAAGCTGGCCCTGGCCGCGCTGTGGTGGGACGCGGGGCTGGAGGACACGCGCATGCCCTGCCCGCCGTACATCCAGACGGGCAACGCGCGCATCCGCAACTTCGAGAGCCACGAGTACCCGTCCATCACCGTCCCCACGGGGATGCTCACGGTGTCGTGCAACACGGCCGCCGTGCAGATGGCGCTGGACATGCGCCAGCGGCTGGGCGTGGAGGCGTTCCGCGACGCGTACACCCGCTTTGGCTTCGTCCCCTACTCCGAGGGCCTGCCGTCCACGTCGGCCGACGGGTTCTGGAACACGGGCAACGAGGCGTGGGCAAAGCGGATGACGCCGCCACCCGTGCGCGTGCGCTTTGCCCCGCGCTTCACGGCCCACGAGTGGGGGCAGATCGCCATCGGCCAGGGGCCCGTGGACGTGACGCCGCTGGCCGTCTCGCGCTTTGTGCAGGCCATCGGCAACAACGGCGTCATGCTGGACCCCACGCTGGAATGGGACCGGCTGGAGCAGCGCGGCGACGGACGGCCGATCATGAAGCCCTCCACCTCCCTCAAGCTGCAGCAGGCCATGCTTTCCGTCGTGGACACGGGAACGGCGCAGGTGGCCAAGGCGCGCCTGGCGGGGACGGGATGGGACCTGGGCGGCAAGACGGGCACGGCGGACGTGGCCGGCGCCCCCGCGCCCGACGGCTGGTTCGCGGGGCTGATGTACGGCCCGGACCGCAAGCCGCGATACACCGTCGTGGTGTACCTGCGGCGCGGCGGGCAGGGCGGCCGCAACCCCGCCCGCATCGCCGGCGAGATGACGCGGTGGATGAGCCGCTCTCCCCAGTTCACCACGCCCGGCGCCGGCGAGGGGCAGGGCGGCCAGCCCGCCGCCCCCGCGCGCGGCGTGGCCGCGCGGACGGAGGAACGCTGATGGCGCTCCGCGACCTGTTCCGCCGCAGCCGCGCGCCCCGGGCCGTGGGCCCGGAAGGCGTGACCGTAAAGATCAAGGGGCACAACCTGCCGTCGGAGCAGCGCTCCGGCCGCGTGGTCCCCGGCTTTTTGTGGTGGGGGCTGCTGCTGGCCGCCGCGTTCTACGTGGCCGCGCACCTGTCCGTCGTCACGGGAATCTGGCCCGTGCACGGCACCTCGCCGGGGGCGGGCGGCACCTTCATCCGCGACGGCGTGGCCCTCGTGGCGTGGATCGCCGTGCTCGTGGCCCTGCGGGCGCTGGGGTACCGGGGCAGCTGGGCCATCGTCGTTCTGCCCATCCTCATCTTCAGCCTCACGCGGCCCACGCAGTTCCAGCTGTTCACGGACCCGGCGTACCAGGCCGTGGGCAAGGCCAAGGCGCGGGCCAACGAGCTCAAGGCCACCCGCTCGCGGCTGCACAGCATCGAGCGCGCGTACAGCGAGGAGCGCAAGGAGACCGTCTACCAGGGCCCGCCGCCCCCCCTGCCGGACCCGTTCGAGCGGGCCGTGCGGCAGGAGACGGAGTCGCGCGGCTTCTTCGCGCGGTCGGCGGCGCACTTCAGCGTGTTCCTGGCGCCGTTCGCCCTGCTGGTGGGCTTCCTGGTGTCGCGGGAGCCACGATTGATGCGGTGGATACGAGATCACCGGCTCATCCCGTTCGTCCCCGTGCTGGCCGTGTTCTTTGTCCTCACCATCGGCTTCACGAGCCTGGGCAAGGTGGGGGGGATGACGCCGTGGGAGCTCTTTCTCCCGCTGTTCATCGTCATCTGGGCGGCCACGCTGGCCGAGGACGCGTACAACCTGGCCCGGCCGGGCTCCGTCATGGAGCCGCGGCGCCTGCTGAACCTGTTCTTGTACGGCGCGGGGCCCGTCATCCCGTTCCTCATCATCCGCGAGCTGGGGCTTTCCATCGTCCTGGCGGGCTCGCTGGCGGCCATGCTGCTGGTGGGCACGCGGCGGGGCTGGTGGGCGGGATTGATGATGGTCGTCTGGGCCGTGCTCGTCGTCCTGGCCTTCAACGTGGACGACCGCTCGGCCACGCGCCTGGAGCTGGCCTACGACCCGTACAAGAACCCGGCGGAGATGTCGGAGCCGGAGCGGGAGAAGTGGGCGGCCAAGCTGCACCAGATGAAGCTGTTCGACGCCAACGTCATCGAGGGCGGGCTGCTGGGGCAGGGCCCCGGCCGCGGCCACGCCGAGACGGCGCCCAACGCCGCGGACGACGGCTTCATCACGGGCATCGCGGCCAACTGGGGGTGGGCGGGCGCCGTGAGCATCGTGCTGCTGTACACGCTGTTCATCGTCCACCTGCTCAGCACGGCCGCGCGCGAGTCCGGCGCATTCGAGCGAACGCTGGTGACGGGGGTGGCCATGCTCATCGGCATCCCCTTCTGGCTGGCGGCCATGGGCGGAATTCGCTTGATTCCCCTCACGGGTGTGGCGACGGCGTTCGCCGCCCACGGCGGGGCCAAGCTGCTGGCGTCCGCGTTCGCCGTGGGGCTGGCGGCGGGGGTGAGCCACCGCCGCGCCCGGGAGGAGATCTACGACGAAGCACTCGCCGCGCCCCCGGCAGAGCCGCGGGCGCAGGGAATCCGGATCCGATGACCGACGCCGTTACCAAGGGGCTGCAGCCCATTCCCCTGCACGGAATGCTGTTCGACGTGGCGGGGGCCAGCGCGCAGGGGCCGCGCGCCGAGAACCAGGACGCGTTCGACGTGGACGCGTTCGCCACCCGCGGCATCGTGGCCGTGGCCGACGGGATGGGCGGCGAGCGCGCCGGCCGCCTGGCCGCCGACACGGCCCTGGGCGCGCTCGTGCGCGGGGAGGAGATCCGCAGCCTGGACGCCGCCCGCTACGCCGTGCGCTTTGCCGACGAGGCCGTGGCGCGGCTGGCGCAGGAGTCGCCCGGCGACCGCGGGGGGATGGGGTGCGCCCTGGCCCTCATGGCCCTGACGGTGGACCGCGCGGGCGACGCCGGGTGGATCGGCGCGCACGTGGGCGACGTGCGCATCCTGAGCCGCACGCCTGACGGCACGGTGCGGCTGGAAACCCGCGATCACACGCCGGCGTACGCGCGCTGGGAGGCGGGCGAGATCGCCCTGGACGAGATCCCCGATTCGCCCGGCGCCAACCGCCTGCAGCGCGCCGTGGGCAGGGGCGGCGAGGCGGAGGCCAGCTGGATCCCCGTGCGCCCGGGCTGGACGTACCTGCTGATCAGCGACGGCGTGACCAAGGCCATGCGCCTGGACGAGCTGGGCGACGCCATGGCGCTGGATTCGGCGCGCGCGGTCTGCGAGGCCGTGACGCGCAAGGTGGAAGAGCGCGGACCCGACGACAACTACACGGCCGTGGCCGTGCGCGTGCTGGACGGCGGGGGCGACACCATGCCCGCGCCGCCCGCCCGCCCGTCCACGCCCGCGGCGACTTCGACAACGACGACCGCGGGGGGACGGGACGCGCATGCCCCGCCGCGAAACCTGATGCGGGAGGAGACGGACGTGAACGCCGGACGCCGAGGGGGCGGCATCCTGCCCCTGCTGCTGGCCCTGCTGGCGCTGGGCCTGGCCGGGTACGCGGCCTGGGCCGCCAGCCAGAACCGCGGCGCCGACCCGGCGTTGACGGCGCAGCTCGACAGCCTGCGCGCGGAGGTCGCGGCCATGCGCGCGGCCGCCGCGCCCGTGGACACCCTGGCGGTGGACAGCACGGCCGCCGCCGTGACGCCGGGCGGACCCGTGCCGCAGGCCGGCATCGGCGCGCCGCAGCCCGCGCCCACTGGGACCAACGGGACCACGCCCAACCGCACGCAGCCAAACCGCACGACGCAGCCATGACCGACTTTACCCCGGCCACCCGCCCCGCCACGGAGCACGGCGGCGAGGAGCCGCTGCTGGACTCGTTCCTGCGCGAGGCCATCCCCGAGATCAAGCTGGCCCTGGGCGACCTGATCGACCGGGACAACTCGCGGGCCATCCCCGACAAGTACGTCAAGCTGCTGCCGCTCACGACGCTCGTGGTGACGCTGCGGCCCGACGCGGCGCGGGCCGTGGCGCCCATGGCGGCGGACCTGGAGGGCGACCTCACGGACAGCGTCATGCGCCACGGCTCGCTGTACGACCGCGACTACCGCGTGCGCCTGCGCGAGGCGGGACAAAAGGGCGCGCCGCTGTTCCGCGTGGCCGTGCAGCCCGCGGGCGAGCCGGAGCCGGCGCCCATCGCCGCCGCGCCGCCGGCGGAGCCCACGGTGGCCGCCATGCCGCCGCGACCGCCCGCGCCCGCCGCGCCGCCCATCGCCGAGACGCTGTTCGCCGGGCGCTCGCCGGAATTCGTGGATCCCGACGCCACGCGGGTGGAGGGAATTGCCCCCGCCGCGCCGGCCGCCCCGCGCATGCCGGCCACGCCGTCCTTCCCGGCCGGCCGCTACGAGCTGGTGGCGGAGGAGGAAGACGGGACGGAGCTGGAGCGCTTTCCCATTTCCCAGGCCATCACCACTGTGGGCCGGCAGACGGACAACGCGGCGTTGCGCAGCGACATCCAGCTGACCAACAGCGACCGCGTGAGCCGCCGGCAGCTTGCGCTCGTCTTCGCGCACCGGGACGGGCGCGAGGGCTTCGACGTGTACAACCTCGGGCTCAACTCCATCCACGCGGGCGAGCGCGAGGTGAGCGGCGCCAACGACCGGTCCAGCGCGCTGCAGCTGGAGGGGATGGAGGCGCACTCGCTGTTCGTTCCGCCGGGGCAGCTCATCCGCATTGGCGGGCACGGGCCGTTCGTGCGCATCCGCGAGATCGGCGGGGCGAAGAAGGACGACGGACCGGCGGAGATCCGCGTGGAGCCGGAGGTCGAGGACGACCCGGACCGGACGCAGTTCGGCTGAACAGCAGTGCGGGAGTGCGAAAGTGCGAGAGTGCGAAAGTAACTGCATCGCGCTCTCGCGCGCGGGGCCCTCACCCGGCTCGTTCCTCGCCACCCTCTCCCACAAACGGCGTGGGAGAGGGAATACACTTCGATCGGGGCCCGCAAGTCGGCTGGACAGGTTAGATTAAGGGTTTCGCGAGGCAGCCGGGTGAAACGTATGGCGGGCGGGGCCGTACGTTCGCATTCTCCGCACGTCCGCATCTTCGTACTTGGGTTGAGGGGCTGAGGGGCGCGGTCTACCCCCATCGCTCGAGAGGGCATCATGGCAGGCTTGGCAGGACAGTTCCTGATCGGACACGAGCTCAACGGCCGGTACCGCCTGGCGGCGGTGCTGGGCGAGGGGGGCTTTGGCGTGGTGTTTCGCGCCGAAGACCTGGAGCGCGGCCGCGACGTGGCGGTCAAGGTGCTCGATCCGCCCCGCGGCATGACGCCGCCGCAGGTGGAACGCCTGCGCCAGCGCTTTGTCCACGAGGCGGAGATCGCCTCGCGCCTGCCCCTGCACCCCAACCTGGTGCGGGTGCTGGACTTTGGCAGCACCGACAAGCTCGACTTCCTGGTGATGGAGCTGCTGCGCGGCGAAAGCCTGCGCGAGCGCCTGGCCCGGCCGGAGCCCGTCTCGCTCCGCTCCGCGCTGCACCTGCTGCGCGACGCCGCGCGCGGCGTGGCCGTGGGCCACGAGAACGGGCTGGTGCACCGCGACCTCAAGCCGGCCAACATCTTCCTGGAGAACGCGGGCGGGGCCGAGCCGCACGTCCGCATCCTGGACTTTGGCATCGCCAAGCTGCTGGACGAGGACGAGGAAGAAGAGACGCGCACGCACCTCACGCTCCCCGGCGAGTGGTTCGGCTCGGAGCCGTACTGCCCGCCGGAGCACCTGCGGCGCGAGTCGGTGACCCGCGCGTCGGACGTGTACTCGCTGGGCGTGGTGGCGTTCGAGCTGCTCACGCGGTCGCGGCTGTTCAGCAAGGACGACATGGTGCGGCGCAAGCAGGGGCTGCCCGTGCCCATCCCGTCCATGGTGTCGCGCAACCCGGACGTACCGCGCGAGGTGGAGGTCATCGTCCGCCGCGCCCTCGCCGAGGACGCGTCCGCCCGCTATGACGACGCGGGCGAGCTCGCCACGGAGCTGCACCGCGCGCTCAGCCGCCTGCGCCGCGCCGCCGACCTTCCCGGCGCCGCGGCGGCCGCCGAGGCGCAGCGCCGCGCGTCGGACGACGCCACGGCCGTCATCGGCGACGAGGGGACGGTGCTGGCCGGACAGCGCGCGTCGGATGACGCGACGGCGCTGGCGGCGACGCCGGACGTGCTGCAGTTCCTGGGGCTCAAGCGGCGCGGCCGTGACCTGCCGGACGACCCCACGGGGCTGGAGGCGGAGCTGGAGCGCGTGCGCCGCGCGCGGCGGCGCAAGCGCGCGGTGCAGGCGGTGACGGTCGCGGCCATGGGGCTGGGCGCCGTGGCGGGCGGGTTCGGGCTCGTGGTCCTGCGGGCGGAGAGCGGACCCCCCGCCGCCGTGGCGCCCGCGCGCGTGCTCTCGGCCGCGGAGGAGAACGACGAGGGCCTGCGCAAGTTTCGCCGGGGCGAGTACGCGGGCGCCGTGGAGGCGTTCGCCCGGGCCATGCGCAAGGCGCCGGGGCAGGCGGAGTTCGCCAACAACTACGCGTACGCGCTCCTGCGCGCCGGCCGCACGCACGAGGCCGTGACGGCCCTGGGCGACGTGGTGGCGCGGCACCCGGAGCGCGAGGTGGCGTACAGCAACCTCGCCGAGGCGCAGCTCGTGGCGGGCGACACGGCGGGCGCCATCGCGAGCATGCAGTCGCTGCTGGCCATGGACCCGTCGCCCGGGCGCCGGCGCGAGGCGGAGACGTTCCTGGACCGGCTGGGCGCCATGCACTCCGACACGCAGGAGTGGGAGGACGTGCGGGAGGCGCCCGCCGTGAGCCTGCCGGACGTGAACGACCCGTCCACGTGGGACGACTGGGTCGCCAGCCATGTGGATGCCCAGACGGACACGGTCTACGACCCGCGCGGCGGCATGACCATCACGAGCCGCGTGGGGACGGGCGGGTTGGGTGTGGTGCGCCGCCGCACGTGGAACGACCGCGACGGCTGGCGCGACACCCTGTTCGTGCAGCCGTCGCGCGATGCGAGTGGGGACGAGGGCGAGGCGCAGCGCTGGCCGTAGGGGCAGGGCGGGGGCCGCAGGGGCAGGGCGGGCCCGAGCGAGAAGGCGGAGGGCCGGCGAAGGGGGAGCGCCCCCCTCCCCGACCCTCCCCCACAAACTGCGTGGGGGAGGGAGGTTGCTGGGCGAGGATCGCGCGCGGTGGCCGGCCCGTGCTGGGGCTGGGTTCTCCCCCTCCCCCACCCCCTCCCCCTCCCCCGCGAAGCGGGGGCAGGGGGTCGGGGGGTGGGGGCCCTCGGCGGGCGAGAGAGACTTCGCATCCGGGCACGAGCTCGGCGCCGTTGGCAACAGTTGTATCGTTGCCTACGGCGCGCGCAGCCCGACCCGGAGCGCAGCGGAGGGGCACGCCCAAACCGGCAGTTCAACAGTGCGAGAGTGCGAAAGTATCCATGCTTTCACACGTTCACGAAAAGACTGGGGCCTGATGGCGGGACTGGAATCGCTGCTGAAGGGACGGGAGCTGGGCGGGCGCTACCGCATCGAGGAGGTGATCGGGCGCGGCGGCATGGGCGCCGTGTACCGCGCCACCGATACCCGCCTGGGCCGCCCCGTGGCCGTCAAGGTGATCACCGCCAGCACCGGCAACGACCCCGAGGTGCGCGAGCGGCTGCGCGCGCGCTTCAAGCACGAGGCCGCGTCCGCCGCCCGCCTGCCCAAGCACCCCAACGCCGTCACCGTGCACGACTACGGCACGGACGACGACCTGGGGCTGGACTACATCGTCATGGAGCTGCTGGAGGGCGAGGACCTGGCCACCCGCCTGCAGCGCGCCGGCCCCCCGCCCATGGGCGAGGCCCTGCGCGTCCTTCGCGAGGCCGCCCGCGGCGTGCACGTGGGCCACCGCACCCACCTCATCCACCGCGACGTAAAGCCCGGCAACGTCTTCCTGGTCCGCGGCGGCGGCGAGGACGAGGTGCGCGTGCTGGACTTCGGCATCGCCAAGGCCATGGCCGAGGAGGAGGAAGACACGGCCTCGGCCGGCCTCACGCACGACGGCCGTGCGCCGCTTTCCCCGGCCTACGCCTCGCCCGAGCAGCTGCGCGGCGAGCGGCGGCTGACGCCCGCCTCCGACGTCTTTTCCCTGGGCGCGCTGGGATTTCAGCTCCTGACGGGGACGCGGCCGTTCACCGAGGCGGACCGCAACCGCATGGCGGCCGGGATGGAGGTGCCCGTGCCCTCGCTGCGCGCCCGCAACCCGCAGGTGCCGCAGGAGGTGGAGACGGTCATCCGCCGCGCGCTGGCGCCGGACCCCGGCGAGCGTTTCGAGAACGCGGGCGCCTTGGCCGACGCGCTGGACCCGCTGCTACGGCGCCTGTCCGCGTCGCCCGTGATGGGCGTGGTGCCCGGCGTGACGGGCGCGATGGAGGTGGACGACGACGACCGCACGATGGCCGCCGGCTCGCCCGCCTACGTGGACTACGCGGACGACGATGACCGGACGATGGTGGCGCCGCCCGTGCCCGCCGTCCGGCCCACCCCGCCCGTGCACCGCGGTCCCCCGCCGGCGCAGCGCGCGCAGAACCCCGTGATGCCGCCGCCGCGCCACCGCGTGCTGGCGGAGGAGCGCCGCGGGGTGCCGGCGTACGTGTGGGTGCTGCTCCTCGTCGTCGTGGCGCTGGGCGCGTGGGTGGTGATGCAGCAGATGAACGCGCGGCGGTCCACGGGGCCCGTGGCGGGCGACTCGGTGACGGTGGACACGGCCAGGCAGGACACCATCGACTCCGTGGACGCGCTGGTGCTCAACACCAACGGCCTGCGCTTTTTCAACGCGGGGCAGTACGACTCGGCGCTGGTGTACTTCGAGCGGGCCGTGCAGCAGCAGCCGCGGAGCGCGGAGTACCGCGACAACCTGGGCGCCACGCTCAT
The DNA here is from genome assembly GCF_036280135.1 of Longimicrobium sp. Lineage (GTDB taxonomy): Bacteria > Gemmatimonadota > Gemmatimonadetes > Longimicrobiales > Longimicrobiaceae > Longimicrobium. The sequence goes on along the minus strand of NZ_DASURI010000302.1, from coordinate 6,025 downwards.
CCGCATGGGCCGGCACCAGGACGCGGCGGCGCTGCTGGAGGAGACCATCCGCATCGACAACCGCTACGACCTGCTGTACAGCCACCTGGCCGAGGCGCGGCTGGCCCTGGGCGACACGGTGAGCGCCGTCCGCGCGCTCGAAGCGTTCGTGGAGGTCACGCTCAGCGCCAACGAGCGGCGCAGTGCCCTGGCGCGGCTGGAGCAGCTGCGCGCGGCCGTGGCGCCGCCGCCCATCCAGCCGGTGCCCGGCCCCACGGACGTGAACACGCCGTCCGTCCCCGGCCCGGACGGCCCGGTGGACACGCTGAGCATCCCCGCGCGGCCCAACGCGCCGCGCGACACGCTGCGCATCGGCAACCCGCGCTGATGGCCGTGGCGCACCAGGTGCCCCTGGGCGGCATGGGGCGGGTGGAGCTGCCCGCGTACGGCCTGGCCGACGCGGAGCACCAGGTGGAGAAGGAGATCCGCGCCCTGTGGCCCGACGCGCGCGTCGACGTGACGGACGTGAGCCGCGTGGACGAGCAGGGGCGCATCGTGGAGGAGTTCCGCGTGAGCTACCGCATCCGCACGATGGTGGAGGTGGAGGCGGAATCGCTGGTGGCGGCGGGCCGGGCGGCGCTGCGCCTGCTGCGCGAGCGGTTCGCCGGCAGCCGCTACGAGCGCGTTGCGTGGACGGTGCTGGGGGCGGCGGGCGGCCCTTCCAGATCCCCTTGACTGAATGCGTGCACGCTGTGATGTTTTCCCGTCGGCGGAAGTACCTACCCCAGGACGGAAGCTCCAGCACCATGACGATCGGTCTGATGCGGCGCCTTGCGGTTTCCAAGCTTCGGGGACTCGGATATCGCCGCTATCGCTCACGCGGTGACACCGAGTACCTGATGAGCTCGCCCGCCAACGCGCGCCGGCTCCTCGCCGCAATCGAGGATGCGCGCGCCGGACGCGGGACTCGCGTCGTGACCATGGACGAACTACGGCGCGAACTCGGTCTTTGAAAAACAAGAACCGGAAGGGCAGGGGATCTCCCCTGCCCGTTTCTGCTCCTGCGGCAGAGCGATCCGAACGGGTCTTCGTAGTTCAGGATCCATTCCGTGCCGATCTGCAGCACTGGGTGCTCACGGAGCCCCGGCTGGCTGCCCGTGTCCTCGAGCTGATGGATGACATCAAGCGCTCCCCGTTTGAGGGAAAGGGAAAACCTGAGCGCCTGAAGCACAATCTGCAGGGTATGTGGTCGAGGCGGATCAACGACGAGCACCGTCTCGTCTACGAGGTGCTACCCGACAGAATCCTCTTCGTATCGGCCCGGTTCCACTACGAGTAAAACGCCCCGGCGCTGATGATTCGGCGCGGGGCGTTCCTGTTTCCGGGGACCAGCTACGCCGCCGGTTCGTACGCGGCCATGCCGTGCGCGTCGAAGCCGCGCGGATCGAAGCCCAGCGCCATCCGCGCGCGCTGGCGGTAGTGCATCCGCACGGCTTCGGGAAGGCGGCGCCAGTCGGCTTCGCTGGCGGCGGGATGGCTGCAGGTGGACCACAACGCCAGCGCGGCCTCCTCCTCTCGCGCATCGCGCAGCGCCTGCTCGGTCGCGGTGACGGCCATGATGCGGCTCCCGGTGACGGTGGATGTCTGCAAATCCCGGTGATGCACCATGGTGGATGTGCATCGTCACGAATGCACCCGTGTCCCTATCCGCGATCCGTACCGGCTCGGCCACGTCTCCCGCCACGCGACACGGGGATCGGACAGCCTGCACAGGAATCTTGAAGACAACCGTTTTGCGACGTATCCTTTAGCCGCTCACCGCGCGCGGGCCGTTGCCCGTGCGCTCCCTTTCCGTGACGACAGGAGGAACGGCCATGCGCAAGATGAAGCTCGCCCTGGACGACCTGGCGGTGGAGTCGTTCGCCCCGGGCGCAAAGGCGGAACCGCGCGGAACGGTGCAGGCCCACCAGCAATCCGGACCGTGGACGGACGAGTGTCAGAGCTGCGGCGTGGTGTCGGGATGCGGCGGCGGGGGCTACTGCAACACCGACTACGGCTGCGGCAGCGGCGTATGCCAGACGGGCACCTGCAACGGCTACTACACCTGCCCCGGGGCGTACACCTGCGACGCCGTGGAGACCTGCTTCTACCCGCAGTGCACCGGGCCCGGCGCGGCCTGCTGACGCACGCGGACGGCGGATGAATGAGCGCCCCGGCGGTCCTTTGCGGCCGCCGGGGCGTCGTTGCGTTGTCCGCGAAGGGGCGGAATTACATCGCCGCGCCGGTGGCGCCGCCCTGCTGCGCGGGGATGGCGCCGCAGGTCACGGGCGAGCCGGGGTCGTCCCCCGCGCGCTCGTGGTACGCGATGATGTGCTGGCCGTTCATCACCGTGGCCAGGGGCACGTTCACCGTGCTGCTGGACGTGCCGGCGCCGTTGGCCAGCGTCACGTTCTCCAGGGGCGCCACGGGCGGCCCGGGCTGCTCGCAGGTGCCCGTGTGGATGTGGCCACCGTGCGTGGTGTTGCCCTGCGCCATCAGGTTCACCGTCACCATGGTCTGGCCGCTGCCGTGGTCCATGAGCTGGGCCGTGCCCGTGACGCCCGACGTGCCGACGGCGTTCAGCGTGACGGCGCCGCCCACGGCCTGCGCGCCGGTCATGGTGGTGTCGGTGCCCATGGGCGTGGTGCCGGTCGCCATGGGGGCCGTCGTGGTGTCCGTCACCACCGCCGCCGTGGTGTCGGCGCCGCCTTCCGCCGCGTCATCACCGCCGCCGCAGGCGGCCAGCGCGAAGGGAAGTGCGGTCAAAACCCAGAGCCGGGTCGCGTTCATGCCAGTTCTCCTGGTGTGCGTTGATGGAAATCCCTCGTCGCGCTCCCGCGTCAGGGAGCGCGCGCCAGGGCTGTGCAAGGTTTGTGCAATGTTGAAGCGGATGCAGGAACATCCGTGCCCATCAGCTGCTACCGTAGACGGGAATGGCGGCCCCGCTCACCGTTCCGGACGCGGCGGAGGCGAGGAAGAGGATTACCCGCGCGATCTCGTCCGGCGCCGTCCACGACGCGGGGTCCGCGGCCGGCATGGCGGCCCGGTTGGCGGGCGTGTCGATGGTGCCGGGGAGCACGGCGTTGGCGCGGACGCGCCCCTTCTGCTCCTCGGCGATGGCTTCAACCAGCGTGAGCAGCGCCGCCTTGCTGACGGCGTACGCCGCGTGCCCCTTCCGCCCCGTGAGCGCGGCCCGCGACGAGACAAAGACGAGCGATCCGCCCACGCGCAGCCGCGGCAGCGCCGCGCGCGCCACGAGGTACGCGCTGCGGAGGTTCACGCTCATCATCCGGTCCCACTCGTCCACGGGAGCTTCGTGCAGGGGCGCACCGCCGGCGTATCCGCCCACCGTGTGGACGACGGCGTCCAGCCGCCCGGCCCACTCCAGCGTCCGCGCGACCGCGTGCGACGCGCCCTCCTCCGATGTAAGGTCCGCGTCGAACCAGGTCAGGCGGTCGCCGTGGCGCGCGGCGGCCTGGCGCAGGGCGTCGTCGCCGCCGGCGTGGTGCGTGGGGACGGCCACGTGCCAGCCGTCGGCGAGAAAGGCGTCCACGCAGGCGCGTCCCAGCCCGCCCGCGCCTCCCGTGATCAACGCGACGCGATCCATTTCGGTCCCGGAGTGGTGAAGTGGTAGCGGTGAGGCGGGAAGGGGGAACACGGTCCGTGCACGACCGCTGTCAGTCTGCCGCCCCGCCGAGGGCCCCTTCCCCCCGACCCCCTGCCCCCGCTTCGCGGGGGAGGGGGAGCACTGCAACAGCGATCCGCGCCGCCGTCGCGACGGCCCTCTCCCGCGCAACCTCCCTCCCCCACGCAGTTTGTGGGGGAGGGTCGGGGAGGGGGGCGCCCGCTCGCCGACGAGTCCCCGCTTCTACCGCGTGGACTCCCCCGATCCGTCCGATCCGCCCGATCCGTCCTTCTCCTCGCCCGATCCGCCGGCCGGCTCCCCCCGCCGCGGCGCGCGCCCATCGCGCGCGCGGCCGGATTCGCGGACGAGGGCGGCCAGGCGCTGCGCAAGCTCGGGCGTGAGCTCGCCCTCCGCCAGCCGCCACGCCCAGTTGCCCTCCGCCACACCCGGCGTGTTCATCCGTGCCTGGCCGCCCAGCCCCAGCACGTCCTGCACGGGAAAGACGGCCCAGCCGGCCTCGGAGCGCATCACCGCCTCGATCATCCGCCAGTTCATCTCCCCGTCGCCCCCGCCCGCCACGGCCTGCAGCTGCCGGCGCGCGTCGCGGTCCGCGTCGGCGTACCAGCCCAGCGACGTGTCGTTGTCGTGCGTGCCCGTGTACGCCACGGCGTTGTGCACGTAGTTGGCGGGCAGGTGCGGGTTCCGGGCGTTCTCCTCGCCGAACGCGAACTGCAGCACGCGCATTCCCGGCAGCCCCAGATCGTCGCGCAGCTGCTCCACCTCGTCCGTGATGATGCCCAGGTCCTCCGCGATCACGGGGAGCGCGCCCAGCTCCGCCCGCACGGCATCGAACAGCTTGCGCCCCGGCCCCGGCACCCACCGGCCGTGGATGGCCGTCTCCTCCGTCGCCGGCACCTCCCAGTACGACTCGAAGCCGCGAAAGTGGTCGATGCGTACCACGTCCACCATGTCCAGCGTCCGCCGGAAGCGGTCGATCCACCAGCGGTAGCCCGTCTGCTCGATCACGTCCCAGCGGTACAGCGGGTTGCCCCACCGCTGCCCCGTCTCGCTGAAGTAGTCCGGCGGCACCCCGCTGACGACCGTCGGCTGGCCGTCGGGCGTGAGGGAGAAGAGCTCGGGGTGCGCCCACACGTCCGCGCTGTCGTGGGCCACGAAGATGGGCACGTCGCCCACGATGCGGATGGCGTGCGCGTGCGCGTACCGGCGCACGGCGGCCCACTGCAGGTCGAACAGGTACTGCGCGTACGCGTGCCGCTCGATCTGCTCGAACAGCTCGTGCCGCGCCTGCTCCAGGGCGTTGGGGTGCCGGTCGCGCAGGGGCTCCGGCCAGCTGGCCCAGCAGGCGCCGCCCTGCTGCTCGCGGATGGCGCGAAAGAGCGCGTAGTCGTCCAGCCACGCGCTCTCCTCCTCGCGGTACGCGGCGAAGTCCGCCCGCAGGTCCTCGTCGTCCGCCAGCACCTTTTGCGCGGCGCGGACGACCTCGTCCTTCCACCGCATGACGGCGGGAAAGTCCACGTCGTCGCGGTCCAGGTCCGGCGCGGCGGCGTCCTCGGGCTCCAGCAGCCCGTGGATCACCAGCTCCGCGGGGCTGATGAGCAGCGGGTTGCCCGCGAACGCGCTCAGGGCGCTGTACGGCGATCCGCCCTCGTTCACGGCCACCAGCGGCAGCAGCTGCCACAGCGACTGCTCCGCGTACTCCAGCCAGTCGATGAACCGGAACGCGTGCTCCCCCAGGTCGCCCGTGCCGGGGCCGGGCAGCGACGTGGGATGCAGCAGGATGCCGCTGGCCCGCGCGCCGATGGTAGGAGACTCGTCCTTCGTCGACGGCCCGGGTCCCGTCCGCGCCTCGCTCTGCTTGGGCGAATCAGCCACGGGCGCCCTCCATCACCGGCAGGACGTACGCGACCTCGGCCGGGTCCAGCGTGAGCACCTGCGGCACGGGCTCGCCGTCCGCGGGCGCGTCGTCGCGGCAGACGCGGAACAGGCGATGGTTCGCCCCGTCCGCGCGAAACCCGGGGATCTCCACCGGGCGGGGCTCCTTCCACACCTTGTTGATGACGATCCACCCGCGCGCGTCGCCGTCGTCCGTCGTGCGCTCCAGCGTGAGCGTGTCGCCGTACATCCCCACGGGGCGCAGGTGGCCCTCGCCCTGGAGCACGGGGTGCGAGAGCTTGAGGCCGTTGACGCGGGTGATGAACGGCCGCAGGTCCCACGTGCGCCGCTCCCAGTCCGTGGGCATCGTCGAGACCACGTTCACCTGTCTGCGAAAGCCGAACTCGTAGCCGATGGGCATCATCACCCCGGCCGAGAACGCGGCGGCGAAGGCGTAGCGCTGGCGCTGCACGGCCTCGTTTCCGCCCG
>NZ_DASURI010000301.1:0-3859 GCF_036280135.1 Longimicrobium sp. | reverse complement strand
CGCGACCTGATCACCAGGGTGGAGCAGACGCAGCTGCAGCTGCGCCAAGCCTCCACGGAGCCCATGCGCGGGATGTACATGCCCGCGTTCCAGGCGCAGCCGGTGGAGGGGGGCCAGGCCGCGACCATCGGCGAGCTGCCGGCGGAGGGGCGGCAGGTGCTGCTGATGTACACCACCACCTGCCCGTACTGCCTGAGCAGCATTCCCGCGTGGAAGCAGATCACGGCCACGGTGGATACCATGACGTCCATCCGCGCCACGGTGTGGGGCGTGTCGCTGGACTCGGTGAACGCCACGCGGCAGTACATCACCAGGCACGCGCTGCCGTACAGCACCGTGCGCTTTCCCAGCGACAAGGTGGCGGCGATGTACCGCTCGGGCACGGTGCCGGTCACGCTGGTGCTGGACGAGAACGGCCGCACGATCTACTCGCGCACGGGCGAGCTCAAGGAGCGGATCGCCATCGACTCGGTGATCGCGGCCATCCGCTGGCGCCCCGCCCCGCGCGACACCACGGCCGCGGGACGTGCGCGTGCGCAGGGTGGAGCGCAAGGCCAAACGCAACGCTCGTAATCGCGACACGACGCGGCGCCCACGCAGGCGCCCCCTCCGCTCGCCTAGGCTCGCACCTCCCCCAAAAACCCCTGGGGGAGGTTGTTTTTTCTTGCTGGGAAGCGGCTTGTCTCGCGCGGCACCCACCCGGGACGGACCCGTCGGCGAAGGCCGACATCACGCTTCCGGAGCCGCGACTTCAGTCGCCGGGCCGGCTGGGGCTCCGCACCGGACCACCTCCCTGGTCCTCGCTCCATCTCCCCGCTCCGCCTTTCCCCATCCGCCGCGCCCGCGCAGATTCCGCCCTCCACAACGCACGGGGAGACGGATGCGCGAGAAAGACGAGATCCTGCGCCGCACGGAAGCGTTCGTGCGCGACAAGATGCACGGTGAAGGCACGGGGCACGACTGGTGGCACGTGGACCGCGTGCGGCGCATGGCGCTGCGCCTGGCCCGCGACGAGGGCGCGGACCCGTACGTGACGGAGCTCGCCGCGCTGCTGCACGACATCGCGGACCACAAGTTCCACGGCGGCGACGAGACGGCCGGCCCGCGCGCCGCCCGCGCCTGGCTCACCGAAGCCGGTGCTGACCCGGCGGACACCGAGCACGTGGCCACCATCGTGGCGCAGCTCTCGTTCAAGGGCGCCGGCGTGGCTACGCCCATGAGCACCGTGGAAGGCAAAGTCGTGCAGGACGCCGACCGGCTGGATGCGATCGGCGCCATCGGGATCGCGCGGGCGTTCGCGTACGGGGGCAGCCGCGGCCGCCCCCTGCACGAGCCGGATGCCGCGCCGGAGCTGCACGACAGCTTCGACCGGTACAAGTCCAGCACGGGGCCCACCGTCAACCACTTCCACGAAAAGCTGCTCCTGCTGCGCGACCGGATGAACACGGCCGCCGCCCGCCGCATCGCCGACGAGCGCCACCGCTTCATGGAAGCCTACCTGGACCGCTTCCACGCCGAGTGGGACTCGACGGACGGCTGATTGATCCGGATCCTCGCACCCTGCGATGACAATCGGCGGCGCTCCTCGCGTGAGGAACGCCGCCGATGCCGTTCGTGCATGACGATGCCGGACTACCGCGCGATCGCGTCGACCAGATCGTCCACCGCCTGGGTGAGCGCGGGCCACCCGAGCGGATCGGTTTCGCGGGCGGCGCGGATGCGTTCCACCGCCGCTTTGGCCTGCTCGTCATCGCCCAGGAACGACGACGCGCGGTCCAGCGTGCGCGCGGTGCGGGCACTGCGGAAGAACGCGGCGTCCCGGCGCGCGGCGGCAAAGCGCGCCGCCTCTGCCCATCCGCCCAGCGCGACGTAATCCGCCTCCAGAAAGCCCGTCGCCGTCTGGGTCGCGTACTCCAGGTCGGAGAGCAGCTGATCGCGGTCCGTGCGCGTGCCGTCCTCGAGCGGTTCGAAGGCGTTCCCCGCCGGGGCGAGGGTGTTCTCCAGCGTCTTCTGGATGGTGGAAACCATGTACTGCCGCTGCTCCACGTCGCCGGCGCGGATGGCGAGCTCCAGGACCACCGCCAGCGCCCCGACGCGCGCGGAGGTAGAGCGCTCCACGAGAGGGTCGCCCCCGCCACGCGTGCTCCCCCACGCGGGAGTCCAACCCGCGACCGAGCTGGCGTCGCGGCTTTCCAGCATGGCCACGGCCTGCGACGGCGCGGAGATGGCGCCAGGCCGCAGGGCCCGCCAGCCGAGCGGCAGCAGCGTGACGCCGGCCAGCACCGCCGCCAGCAGCGCCAGCCGCCGGTCCACGCGCCGCGCGGGGCGGCGGATGGGGATCACGCCTGGCCCGGACAACGGTTCGTCGTGCGCCACGTCCGCGACCGGAATCGGGGCGGGCGCCAGTCCCAGCGGCGCCGTGTGCGGCGGGACGGACGCGGCGGCGATCACCGTCGCGTCTTCCTCTTCCAGGGCGCGCTGGATGCCGGCGGCCTCGGCAAAGAGCGCGAGGTCGTCGTCATCGTCCGCCAGCCGGGCCAGCAGATCGTCGCGCTCCGCCTCGTCCAGGCGGCCGTCCAGCAGGGCGGCAAGGCGCTCGGGATCCACGCCGCCGTCCGGCGGTTCCGCGGCCCAGGGGGCGCCGTCTCGTGAATCATTCACACGCTATCCTCCTAGGGGCGCTCACGCGGCCCATTCTATCCTTGGATGGACACGGGGGACCGTTCTCCCGCGGGGCCGTGCTCACGCCGCGCGGTCGTCCAGCAGGCGCAGCACGTCTTCGCGGGTGATGCCCGCCGATTCGAGCTGCTTTCGCAGCTGGCCAAAGATGCGCTCCAGCCTTCGGTACAGCGGCTTTTGTTCCAGCGAGAGCGCGCGGGAGATGTCGGCCACGCTCAGGCCCTCCCACACGCGCATGTGCACGATCACGCGGTCCTCGGGCGGCAGGGCGTCCAGGGCGCGGCGCAGGGCCGTCTCGGCGGCGTCGCGCTCGTCCGCGGCCTCGTGGGCCAGGACGACCTCGTCGGCCGTGGACTGCGCGGGCTGCGCCTCGAGCGGCGCGTCGCCCACCTGCTGGGGGCGGGGCTGGCCGCGGGCGGGCAGCTGGGAGAGCAGGCGCAGCAGCTCGCGGTCGGGCAGGTCCGTGTGGCCGGCCGCGCGCAGCATCTCGCCGGCCTGGTCCAGGCGGTAGCCGTCGCGGTAGATGAGCGTCTCCAGCCGCGTGGCCACGTCGCCCAGGCGCTTGGCGGCGGCAGAGGGGCGCCATCGGCCCCAGCGGCTCACGCGGTAGTCGCGAAAGAGCATGGTCACCACCACGGTAAGGTAGGTGGTGATGGCGCTCTCCCCGCGAAACTTGCGCAGCACGGCGTAGTCGTCTTCCACCAGCCGCATGCGCGCCCACCCGGCGAACTCGTCGCTTTCGTCGGGATCCAGCCCGTGGCGGCGGCATACCTGCGCCGCCACGCGATCCACCCATCCCAGGTTGTTTGTAAGCAGGGCCTCGAGCTCGGTGCGATCGGGCATTGCAACGGGTGGGGATTCATTGACGGCGGGTGCATCCATCGGGAATCGCCCCAAAGGTACGCGCCTGTGCCCCGCGCTACAACGGTTTCCCGCCAGGGTCCGTGTCGCGTCCGCCAGGGCCGCCCCCGAACGAGGGCGGCCCGTGGTACGCTCCGCGCCGTCCAGAGTTTCCTCCCGGCTCCCTTTCCGCCATCCGTCAGGCGTCCCCGGCCGCAAATCGCGTCGGCCGGTCACCAGAATCTGACGTGCTGGCGGTGGCCGATTGCGACCGTCGTGGGCCAGGAAGAACCACGCTACACGGCAGGCACCGTGCGAGCGCCCCCTCCGGGCTCGTAAA